>JBAXZA010000001.1:0-23120 GCA_041670545.1 Eubacteriales bacterium
CACGATTTTGTATGTGTTTTGCGGCGGCGGAGGCTGTAATATCGCCGGCATAGAACGCGCTCAGCTCGTCGTTTACGATATCGCCTATATGGTCGTCCACGCGCGAGCCGGCAGTATCAAGAAACGCGAGTATCTCGGAGCGCTCGGCGTCGCTCAGCACGATATGCTCCTGCGCCATTTCAACGTAGGGATGATCGTCGCGCGGAAGCTCGTTGGTGGAAAACAGGCAGGAAACGGTGATGTCGCCGCTCGATTTAGCGTCGTCCGAAGCCGCGTAATAAATATAATTGTGCGTCATAAGCAGCGCGTCCGCCGCGCTTTTCGTCACCGGAACGCCGTTATACGCAAGTGCGGAGCAGGTCTGCACGGCGTCGGAGAGCAGATAATTTATAAATTCCGCAGCGCCCCTCTGATGCTTTGACGCTTCGTTGACCGACAGCGCCCATAGGGAGCTTACGACCGCACCAACGCTGTTTACACATGGGAAGCCCTTGAGCGCAAGCTCGCCGCCGCAGAGCGATTTAAGCACCGCAAAGCTGTCCATCGAGGTCACGGTCGTGTTGAGCAATAACAGCTTTCCGTCCGAAAGGTTGGTTTTCAGCGATTGTCCGGAAATGCTGTAAGCGCGTCCGCCGCCCGTCGCTCCTGTACCTGTTATGAAACCCTTTGAAATATTTCCAAGCGTACCGATGCGATTTGCGAATTCGATAAAATTTGTAAATTGTTTGCTGTCAAAGCTGCACGTTTTATTTTCATAATCGATATAATCGCCGAGCGCGGCTCTGACCGCCGTATCTCTGTCGGTGAGTGACAGCATGGTAACGCCCGCCGCTAAACCATCTGCCATTTGCGCTGCCGAATCGGGCGTAAGCCGCTCGCCGCCGACGATGGCTTTAGCTCCGACGAGAGTATCGATGTACAGCGAAAGCGGGACATAATAAATACCGCTGCCGCCGTACATATTTTTGACGCAGCCGAGCAGCCGGATACCGTTTCGGCTCAGCTCTCCGCTCATATCGGCAAACGCGTCCTTTGAAACGTAGTCGCGCACGCCGTTCATCATATCGCGGTCGAGCATGAGGATATCCGGCGCGGTACCGTCGATAAGCTCGCGGCCTATCTGCGTCTGTGCGCCGTTTTTATCCGTTATGCTTATGTAAGGGGTATAATCCTTGATAATGACGCTGTATACATCGTTTTCGGCATTAAACTGCGCGGCTGCCTTGTCAAGCAAATAGCTGTCGGTATGCGTAGTTTTTGCCAGTGTGACAAGCACTTTTGGCTTGACAAAGCCGTCAGGCACGCGGCGAAGCTGAACAAGCTCTCCGCAGCCCGTCAGCGCTCCGACGACCACCGCGACGAAGTTGTCGGCGTCGATAACGGCGCGCAGGTCGAGGTTATCAAACAGAATATAAGAATTTTGAAAGCTCATCAGCAGCTCGCCCTTATCCGAGCCTGAATTAACGCCCCATATGCCGTTTTGATCCTTAAAATACGCGTCATAGCCCTCGCCGAAGAAAAGCTGCGCGTTTGCTGCGATATTATCAGGCTTTTTAATATCTGTATACGTTAAAAAGCCGCTGTTGTCGTCCGCAAGGACGTAATAGGTCGAATTTGTAGTGCTGACAATGATCTTCCCCTCTTTGTCAAAGCAAAGACCGGTCAAATTTATCCTGCTGCCGCTGCTTCTTGCGTCTACCTCGGCTATCAGCGAAAGGTCGGGAGCATATATAAACAGTGTTCGCTCAGTCAGACGATAAAGCGTGTCATCCGGCGAAATATAAATTGAATCACCCCATGTGTAGTCAATTTCGGCTTCATACATTATTTCACCGGACGAATCAAAGCGGTAAAGGCTGCCGTTTTGCGTGTATACGGCTGTCGAACCATCGCTGTATATTGCGAAGGCGAAATTATAAAATATAATATCGCTGCCGTCTTTATTCTTTGGATAAGGAATATCAACATAGGTTTGTTTATCAGTTCCGTCTATACCAAGGCTTACGATCCGATAACCCGGTACGCGGTGTGATTCTTCAATGGAAACCGTGTCGACAGCGTATATTTTCTTATCGCGAACATATGTTCTGTAATATGATACCGTATCGCAACCGTTAACAGCTATTTTTTCATATACATTAGAAAGGCTCACCGCTGTTGTGTCCGCGTCGGTAAAGCTTTCCGGCGTATCAGCTGATTCAGACGCATCCGGCTTCGTATTATTTTGGCACGATAATAATGTCAAACACATGAGCAAGCATAATAATTGAAAAAATAATTTTTTCATTTTATACCTTATAATATCAATCTGCCGATATTGCATACCGGCAGATTTACAATTTATATATTTAATCGAATTTATAATATCCACATTCACTGCAATGCCATTGATATCCTACACCGGATTGTGCAGGACCAATTCCAGCGCATAAATCTCTTGCCGAAGAAGGAACGAGGAACAGCGAGCAACATAACACCATACTAAGAATAAGAGATATCAGCTTTTAATACTTTTTCATCTATGTATCCTTTCATGAATAAATAATGTTGTTTACATTCAAAAGACAACTGAATTGATGCTGCCAACTATACTTCGGCGGTTCCATATCAACACCTCGTTGTCAGATAATTTATGTATTATCCATAATAAGTATACTATGATACTACATATTTGTCAAGCATATTTAATGAATTTTATTACAGAAGATGTAATATTTAACTATTATGGAATATTATTATTCAAAAAAAGCGAACTTAAGCCGCCGATTCTGACTATCGTCAAATCAATCGCAAAAAGGCGGCACGAATCATGGCATTTCAGCCAAAATTCGTGCTGCCTTTTTTATATAAAATTATTCGAAAGCTTTACTTAGTAGCTTCCTCGACCGCAACAGCGACCGCGACGGTAGCGCCGACCATGGGGTTGTTGCCCATGCCGATGAGACCCATCATTTCGACGTGCGCCGGAACGGAGGACGAACCTGCGAACTGCGCGTCGCCGTGCATACGGCCCATCGAGTCGGTAAGACCGTAGGACGCAGGGCCTGCGCCCATGTTGTCGGGATGAAGCGTACGGCCTGTGCCGCCGCCGGAAGCGACGGAGAAGTACTTCTTGCCGTTTTCAATAGCCCACTTCTTGTAAGTGCCGGCTACGAGATGCTGGAAACGGGTGGGGTTTGTCGAGTTGCCGGTGATGGAAACGTCGACGCCCTCCGACTTCATGATAGCGACGCCTTCGAGAACGTCGTTCGCGCCGTAAACCTTGACCTTGGACTTGTCGCCCGTGCTGTACGGAATGGTTTTGACGACGGAAAGCTCATCGTTATAGAAATCATAATCGGTCTGAACATAGGTGAAGCCGTTGATACGCGAAATGATGTACGCGGCGTCCTTGCCAAGACCGTTGAGGATTACGCGGAGCGGCTCTTTGCGAACCTTATTCGCGCTGCGGGCAATGCCGATAGCGCCCTCGGCAGCCGCGAAGGATTCGTGACCGGCGAGGAAGCAGAAGCACTTGGTTTCATCGGTGAGCAGCATAGCGGCGAGATTGCCGTGGCCGAGACCGACCGCGCGGTTAGCGGCGACCGAGCCGGGAATGCAGAACGCCTGCAGACCGATACCGATAGCCTTTGCGGCGTCGGAAGCGTTTTTTGCGCCGGTCTTTATTGCGATCGCGGCGCCGAGTGTGTACGCCCAGCCGGCGTTGTCGAACGCGATGGGCTGGATTCCCTTGACAATGGCGTCGACGTTGATGCCCTTTGCCATACAGATATCATATGCGTCGGCAAGATCACGGATACCGTATTCGGCGCAGCATTTCGCTATGCCGGCTTCGCGGCGTTCCTTGCCTTCAAACTTTATTTCATTAGCAGTCATGTTCGTTTACCTCCCCTTATTCCTTGCGCGGGTCAATATGCTTGACGGCGCCGTCCTTTTCGTCGTAGCGGCCGTAAGTCTTGATGTTCTTTTCATATGCTTCCTTGGGGTCAGTGCCGGCCTTGATGGCGTCCATCATTTTGCCGAGGTGAACGAATTTGTAGCCGCAGATCTCGTCGTTTGCGTCGAGTGCGACCGAGAGGATATAACCCTCCGCCATTTCAAGATAGCGGACACCCTTTGCCTTTGTGGCGAAGATAGTGCCGACCTGCGAACGAAGTCCCTTGCCGAGATCCTCGAGCGAAGCGCCGATCGGGAGTCCGCCCTCGGAGAAAGCGGTCTGGGAGCGGCCGTAAGCGAGCTGCTTGAATATCTCGCGCATAGCGACGTTGATAGCGTCGCAGACGAGGTCGGTATTCAGAGCTTCGAGCATGGTTTTGCCCTGGAGTATCTCGCCCGCCATAGCGGCGGAGTGAGTCATGCCGGAGCAGCCGAGAGTCTCGACGAGTGCTTCCTCGATGATACCGTTCTTAACGTTGAGCGTCAGCTTGCAGCAGCCCTGCTGGGGCGCGCACCAGCCGATGCCGTGTGAAAGACCGCTGATATCCTTTATTTCATATGCCTTGACCCATTTTCCCTCCTCGGGAATGGGGGCGGGACCGTGCTTCGGGCCCTTGGCTACCGTACACATACTCTGCACTTCATGCGAGAGAGCGTATTCGCAGTTATTGCTCATGTTATTTATCCCCTTTTGTCAGAATATTTTCATACGCTATTATTATACACTTATTTGAGCGTTAAATCAAGATTTTATTACAAAATATTTATTAACGCCGTATAAATTAATGCTCCGGAAACTGTGATGATGCGTCCATCTGCCGAGATTTTCGAGATTGCCGAACGTAGGAGCGGCAATCGGTCGCCCAGCCGCCGCATTATCAACGGCGGTGCTCAGCGCGGCGTTTTACTGCAAAAATCCCGCAATGCCCTCGTTTTGCAGCGTTTCGCGGACGGAGGAAAGCTCGGCGGATATCATCGAATCGAGAACGCGCATTCCGAGCAGCTCGACAGGCGCGCGGTCGTCGGTCAGGATATGTGAGCCGGGCGTTACCGCTTCAAGCGAGGACGCCACGTGATCCATCATTGAATAAAGGCGCGAATTGGCGTCGAGCGGCTGTATGTTTTTTTCAAGCTTATCTGCCAGAGAGCCGCTTTTTGCCGCGAACAGCACGGTATTTGTGCCGCCCGACACATCGGCGGTGCAAACCTCGCCGAAAACCGAACGTATCGTTTCGCACAGCCACTGATTTATAGTGCCGTCGTCCGACGAGGTCATATTGAGATTGACCACCATGACGCCGCCGTCGGAGAGTGCGTTTTTCACCTGCGTGAAGAATTCAACGGTCGACATCTGAAACGGTATCGTGATATCCTGATAGGCGTCCACCATGATAACGTCCCATTTTTCGCCCGCTCTTATGCTCTGTGCAAGATACGCTCTGCCGTCGCCGACGACGGTCGGAACGTTTTCCGGCAGACAGAAGCGGTCATAGGCGAGTGCGGCGATTTTTTCGTCGATCTCGACTCCGGTAACCTCAAGCGAGGGGAAATAATTGGCGCACTGTGTCGCGAACGTACCCGTTCCCATGCCCAAAACAAGCGCTTTCACCGCGTTTTCCGCCATAAGCGGCGCGGCGAGGGCGTAATCGTAATACATTCCGGTGAGCGAGCCGCCCTTGATGTAGACCGACTGCACGCCTATCATGACGTTTGTCGAGAGCGCTGTCTCTCGGTCGTTTTCAGTCACCTTGAGATAATTGTAGATAGATTCGTCCTCGTATATGTTTCCGCTTTCCCAGAACGCGTAGCTGCCGCGCGGCAGAAACATACCGCAGACCACGGCGGCGCAGAGAGCGCAGCTTGTCACGGTATGTCGGCGCGCGCCGCCGCTCCATATGAAATATATCGCGCAGAGCAGCGCGAGCACGAGCGCGAAGATGAGAAAGGTTATCGCCGTTCCGACTGCCGGAATGGTGACGAAGGTCGGCAGAAATGTTCCGATGATGCTGCCTATTGTGCCGAGAGCCTCAAGCTCTCCGACTGTGCGGCCGTTGTCAGACAGGCTGGTGGTGGCGTATTTCATCAGCGAAGGCGTAACCGTGCCAAGTATCATCAGCGGAAACACGAAAACCAGTATGCACGACGCGAACGACGCCCATATCAGATAATTGGAGCTTACGACGAGCGCAAGCCCTACGCTTATTCCGGTGATGATGTACTTTCCGGCGAACGGTATCAGCGCACACCAGAGAGCGGCGAGCGCAAGACGGCGGTAGAGCCGTGACGGATCGGGATTTTTATCCGACGAGCGCCCGCCCCACACGTTGCCTATCGCCATCGCGATCATGATCGTTCCGATTATAACCGTCCACACTATCTGCGAGGAGGAAAAATACGGAGCGAGCAGACGCGACGCGCCAAGCTCTATCGCCATGACGCTCATGCCCGAGAAAAATCCAGTTGCATAGAGGAACGCCCTCGGCAGCACGCGTTTTTTCGCGGTGCAGGAAGCCCCGCCGGACGCACAAGCGCCGCCTAACACCGGCTTTGGCGGAATGTTTTTGTCGGTATCGTTCATCAGCCTATGATATCCTTCATCGCCGACTTGAACGCGGCGAGCTTTTCCTCGCTCTCAGCCTTTCCGGACGAGCGGAGCAGATAGTATATTTTGACCTTAGGCTCGGTGCCGGACGGACGCACGATCGCGCAGTCGCCCTCCTCGGTTTCAAAATACAGCACGTTAGATGCCGGAAGTCCGGTAGGCTCGGTCTTTCCGGTTTTTTTATCGGTTATGGTCTTTGCGATGTAATCGCGCACATAGCGGACGTTTTCTCCGGCGAGCGAAGCGGGAGCGCTCTGGCGCAGCTTGTCCATGAGCGCCGCCATGCGCTCGATTCCGTCGAGTCCCTCCATGTAGATGTTGTCGACGCCCTCGGTATAAAAGCCGTAGGTTTCGTACATCTTCTGCATGGCGTCGTAGAGCGTCATTCCCTTCGCCTTGTAGTATGCCGCCATTTCAACGATGAGCATCGTGGCGACGACGGCGTCCTTATCGCGCGCATAATCGCCCTTGAGATAGCCGTAGCTTTCCTCAAAGCCGAGGACAAAGGTGCCGCGTCCGCTGTTTGCGTAGTTGGTCATGACCTCGCCGATGAATTTAAAGCCTGTCAGCACGTCGTGCAGTCTGATATTCCATTTTTTGCAGACGGCGGCGGCGAGCGAGGTGGAAACAATCGTTTTGACGGCGTAGGCGTCCGCCGGAACGCCCCCGCGCTCGTCCATTGCCCGGGCAATGTAGTCGATGAGCAGCGCGCCCACCTGGTTGCCGGTCAGACAAACAAAGCCGCCGTCCGAGCCGCGCACCATGACTCCGGTGCGGTCGGCGTCGGGGTCGGTGGCGACGATAAGGTCGCTGCCGGCTTTTTCTGCGAGGTCAATGCCGAGGGCAAACACCTCTGGGAACTCGGGATTGGGGAATTTGACGGTCGGGAAAGAGCCGTCCGGTACGCACTGCTCCGCAACGGGTATGACGTGCTTCATTCCGACGCGGCGCAGCACCTCCGGCACGATGCGGACGCCTGCGCCGTGCAGCGGCGAATAAACGACGGTGAAATCGTCGGCGACGGCGGGTATCGCGGTCGGATTGACGATTTCGGCGCAGACGCGCTCTATGTATTTTTCGTCGAAAGCCTCGCCGAGAATAATTATTTTGCCCTCGGCGGCGAGCTTATCGAAATCTCCGGTTTTGACGCCGCCGAAAATATCGGTCTTTTTGATGGCGGCGGATACGGCGTCAGCCTGCTCCGGGGCAAGCTGTGCGCCGTCTGACCAATATGCCTTGTAGCCGCTGTACTGCTTGGGATTGTGCGACGCCGTGATGTTGACTCCGGCGGTAAGCTTAAGCTCGCGGATAGCGAACGACAGCACCGGTGTCGGGCGGAGCGCGTCGAAGATGTAGGTTTTGACGCCGTTTGCCGCCATTACCGAAGCGGTGACGCGTGCGAAGCGCTCGGAATTTATACGGCTGTCGTAAGCTATGGCGCAGGAGGGATTTTCCGGAGCGGCGGCGAGGATAAAGGAAGCGAAGCCCTGCGTCGACTGAGCGACGGTATAAACGTTCATTGCGTTGATGCCCGCTGTCATTGTGCCGCGCAGTCCGGCGGTGCCGAATTCGAGCGGCGCGTGGAAATAGAATTTTTTCTTTTCCCCGTCGTTCTTCATTTCGTCGAGAGCGGCGGAGATTTCGGGGTCGTCAGAGCATTGACACCAGCGCAGATACTCTTTTTCGTAGTTTTCCATCAATAGCAGCTCCTTTATATTTTTTTAAGGCTTGTTTGTAAAATCGCCGCAGACGGTCAAATTGCATAACACCGAAAAATCCGAAATGAAACTCGGATATATAGTTTTTTTCGTGATTTTTCATTTTACTAACAAGACCTGGGAAATCTCTGATCAGCTCGCCTATGCGCTTAAAGCAATGGCGTTTGACCGGCGCTTATCTGATGAGGTCGTACATTCCGAGCGGCTCGGAGCGCGGTGCGGCGAGCGCGAGATAACAGAGAAAGGCGTCGATATCCGCTCCCGCGCAGCGAAACGCGATGTCGTAGGACGGCGTCATATCGCCGTATTCGGACGATGTGCGCACGGTGTCTATCCGCGAGGCGCTCATGCCGTAGCAGGAGGCGGCGAGCAGCACGTCGGGCAGTCCGCGCGGAGTATCCGGCGAAAAGCCGATCTCGAAGAACGTTTCCCCGCCGCCGCCGGGATAGCTCATGCTTTTTGTGAGCAGGGCGAACACGGCGGTGTCGTATTCGCCGCGTTCGACGACGCAGCGGGCGGCGGTATGCAGCTCATATTTGGCGATGAGCGCACGGAAAGCCGAAAGCGCTCCCTCGGCGCTGTTTTCTACCGGAAGTATGCAGCAGTCGGCGCGCCCGTAATAAACCTCCTCGCAGACCGTCGAAAAATCGCCGGCATAGGTGACGCGGGGGTTTTTGAGCACGCGCGACAATATCGCGTAGGCGGTGTCGGCGTATGAATTGCGCAGATAGCAGACGAGCGAGCCTGCCCCGCGCCCCGCGCGTTCTCGAAGCTGAGCCGCGGCGCCCGCCCCGCGCGTCCGCGCCGCAATCTCGCGGCACAGCTCGACCGTCAGATAGAGTCCGGCGAAGCGCGCATCGCCGTCCGGCTTCATTTCGGCAAGGAAGGTGGAGCGGTAAAGCTCGCGCATGGAGTCGCATACGGCGGTTTTGATGACCGGCGCGCCGTCCGCGTCGTCCTCCTCCTCCGTATCATCCGAGCGGGCGCGAAGCAGGATATCGGCGTAATCGCTCAAATGCGCGTGCGAACGTATCGCCGCGCAGCGAAGCTCCGTACAGACGGCGGAGATATTTGCGGCGTTTATTCTGATATCAGAGTCCGCAAAATCATGCCTGGGGGAGTCGCCGTCCGCCGCGTACCGGGACATTATTTATCTCCGAGAGCGCGTCCGAGCAGGTCGAAGCTGTCCGAAAGGAAGGAAACAAGCTCGTCGGAGGACAGCTGACGCTGTGAGAGCAGCGCGAGGTCGTACATCTGGCGCGCTACCGTTTCGTCAAGGCTGTCGCCCAGACGGCGGACGAGCGGGGACGAAGCGTTGACGACGAGGGTGGCGTCGAGCGGCATAGCGTAATCGCCGCTGTCTCCGCCGCTCATGCGGTACATCTTCATCATATCGTCCATGCGGCGGCTCTGCTCGCTTATGTTGAGCACGAGCGGAGTCTTTGTGTCGAGGAGATTTTCGTATTTTACGTTCAGCTTGTCGTTATTGGCGACCTTTTTGAACAGCTCTGTGAGCTTTTCGTTCTCGTAGTTCTCGCCGTCGCCCTTGAGCGCATCGGCTACATCGGCGTCGACGCGGACAAATTTGACGTCAGCCTTATCCTTGCCGTCGCCGCGGCGGTCGTTTTCGACCGTCTGCATAAACTGCGTATCGAGCAGATCGGGATAGTTAACGACGTCGATGCCCTGAGCGTTGAACATAGCTATATACGCGGCGTGAGCGGTTTTGTCGGTGGTATAATAAACCGTGTCCGCGTGCTTCTCCTTCGCCGATTCGAGATATTCGTCGGCGGTGACATATCTGCCGTCGGTCAAGGGGAGCAGAATCGAACCCTTGACGCGGTCGAAGAATTTATGGTCGCGCAGGCTGCCGTATTCGACGAACAGCTTGAGATCGTTCCAAAGCTTTTCATATGCCGCGCGGTCGGTGTTAAACATCGAATTTATCTTGTCGGCGACCTTTTTGGTGATGTGCGCGGAGATTTTAGCGACATAGCCGCTGTTCTGAAGATAGGAGCGCGAAACGTTGAGCGGCAGCTCGGGGCAGTCGAGCACGCCCTTGAGCATGAGCATATATTCGGGAATGACTTCCTTAATATTATCGGCGACGAAAACCTGATTGTAGTAGAGCTTTACCTGACCCTCGAGCGCGTCGGTTTTCTGATTGATGCGCGGGAAGTAGAGAATGCCCTTGAAATTGAGCGGATAGTCGGCGCTGATGTGGATATGGAACATCGGCTCGCGCCAGTCGTGGAATACCTTGTGATAAAATTCGTCGTATTCAGCGTCGGTGCAGTCGGACGAATTTTTCGTCCACAGCGGATGAATATCGTTTATCGGCTTTTTGCAGGAGCAGATGAACTCCTCCTCGGGCTTCTCCTCTTCGCCTTCCTTATGCTCGTGGGGCTTGGGCTGCTCACAGACGTGCTTGGTCGATTTGAAATAAACCTCGACCGGCATGAACGAGCAGTATTTTTCGAGTATTTCGCGCAGCTTGTTTTCGTCGAGATATTCCTTTTCGTCGTCGGTAACGTGCATTACGACCGAGGTGCCGCGCTCGGCGCGGTCGGAATCGGAAAGCTCGTAGCTGCCGTCGTCGGTGCATACCCACTTGACGGCGGGTGTGCCGGTGTAGGATTTTGTGACGACGTCGACTGTGTCTGCGATCATAAACGACGAATAGAAGCCGAGTCCGAAGTGTCCTATGATGCCGCTGCCGGCGTTCTCGCTCTCGCCCTCGTATTTATTGATGAAATCGAGCGCGCCTGAAAGCGCGATCTGGCAGATGTAGCGGCGCACCTCGTCCTCGGTCATGCCGATGCCGTTATCCGTCACCGTTATCGTTCCCTCGTCGGGGTCGACGATAACGTCGATGCGGAAATCCTTGTCCTCGATATCCTTTACCTCGCCGAGCGAGATGAGGCGGCGCAGCTTTGTCACCGCGTCGGAGGCGTTGGAAACGATCTCACGCAGAAAAATTTCCTTTTCGCTGTAAAGCCATTTTTTGATTACCGGGAATATATGTTGAGTTTCGACGGAAATTCCGCCCTTTTCGGTTGACATAACAGATTTATCTCCTTTATTTTGCAATTTATTCGCTATTTTTCAGGCTTGATAAGCCCCATAATATGAATTAATATGGAATTTATGAAGTAATAATGTTCAGCGTAAAAAACACGCTCTCCCGCGCTGCTGTGGTGAGCGGGAGAGCGCCGCCGCTCAGAGCGCGTATTTGGTTATTCTTTCGCGCAGGAAGTCGACCGCCAGCTTGATATCGCGGACGGGATCGTCGCCGGCTTCACGTTCGACGGTAAGGAAGCCGTCGTAGCCGGTGGTTTTGAGCGCGGGCAGATAGAGGTCGAAGTTTACGTCGCCCTCGCCTAAGGGAAGCTCCGCGTAGCTGCCGTCCGCGTTATGAACTCCGTCCTTGGCGTGGGTGTGGACGATGTATTTGCCGAGGGTAAGGCAGGCGGTTTCGGGTCTGTCCTCAACGCACATTACGAGGTTTGCGGGGTCGAAGTTGACTCTGACGCCGTTCGCGCCCAGACTGTCGAGGAAATCGCAGAGGATATCCGCCTTTTCCGGTCCGGTTTCAACGGCGAAGGCGGCGCCCATGCTGTCGGCATAAAGGGCAAGCTCGCGGCAGGATTTGCGCATGATCTCCTTAGCTTCACATTCCTCGGCGGGAACGGTGCCGATATGTGTGGTGACGACCTTGGTTTCAAGCTTGAGGGCGAGGTCGACGACCCGCTTTGATTTTTCAATGAATTCAGGGTTGGTGTCGGGATTGGCGAAGCCGTGCCCGAAGTCGCCGCAGAGGGCGGAGAAAACCAGACCGTTCGATTTGACGATATCGAGCGCTTCCTTGATCTGCGAGTCAGTCCAGTCGATCTCGCCGCCGGTCGCGTACTTCTGTATGCCCTGCGCGCCGATCGAAGCGGCAATTTCAATGCTCTCGCGGAAGGGTTTGCGGAAGGATTCAGCCATAACGCCTATTTTCATGGTAATATCTCCTTGTTTTATCGTGCGTACACGAAATATTGTACAATCCGCCGTATCCGGCAGGATAATATATGTACATATTATAATTATAACCGTTAATATATTAATATTCAAGAGGTTTCTATTAATTTTTGTAAAAGATGCAAATTAACAAAATTATATGGGTATGAGCTTGAAAGGACGGATAATCCTGCGGTTTTCCAAGCTGCACTGGCAAGGTGCGGTGAGGGGCGGCAAGAGATGCGAGGGGCGGCAAGAGATGCGAGGGGCGGCAAGAGCAGAGCCCTTGCCCTACAATATACAATATACCGGATACAATATAACGGCAGAATGTGTTCAATCAACGTTATCTTGACGCATATTGCACTGGAAATTTAAATTTTACGCTATAAGTTAAATAATTAACACACATTTCATATAATTTTGATATAATATCAAAAACGTTTATAGGAGCGGTCCCTGCGCAGCGGCGCGGGACGAAATTTTAACCGATGAAGGACGGATCGATATAAATTATGCGGCTTAATATTATGAAACAAATAGAATTCCTGCGTAATACCGTCGCCCCGGCGGCACGCGTTTACGATGTTCCCACAATACGCTCGCTCAGAGATATGACCGAGCAGAGCGCGTCGCGTTTTTCGGACAATGTCGCCTTTACATGGCTCGACGCTTCGAAAAACGTCGTTGTACGCACCTATTCCGAAGCGTATTCAGATATAAAGGCATTCTCCACCTACCTCAATTCCAAGGGCTATAAGGGCGAGCGCATCGCCGTTTTCGGACGCAACTGCTACGAATGGGCGGCGACCTATCTCGCTGTCGTATGCGGCACTGGCGTTATCGTACCCATTGATAAGGAGCTGAAAGCGCCGGATGTCGCCAATATACTAAAGGTTTCGGGCGCACGCGCAGTCGTCTGCACGCCGGACGAATGCGATACCATCGACGAGGTTCAGCGTCTGCTCGAAGCTCCGATCGACGTCATCAATTCCTCACTCATACGCGATTATATCGCTCAGGGCAGAGCCATGATCGACGCCGGCGACCGCTCCTTTGACGAATATAAGGTCGACCCCTACGCGATGTCGGTACTGCTGTTCACCTCCGGCACGACCGGAATGGCGAAGGGCGTCATGCTGTCGCAGAACAATATCTGCGCCGATGTCACCGCGATGCGCAAGCGCTTCTATGTCGATACAAACGACCGCGTGTTCTCCATGCTTCCGCTTCACCATACATATGAATGCACGGCTGGCTTCCTTACGCCGTTTTCCGCTGGCTGCTCGATATCCTACTGCGAGAGCCTGCGCCGTATAATGACCGACCTCTCGATATTCCGCCCGACCATACTCATAGTCGTGCCGCTCATCGTCGAGAATTTCCACGCGAACATATTGAAAAAGATAAAAAAACAGAATTTCGGAGATATAAAGCTAAACGTCGGACGTGCGCTCGCTGCTGTAAGCCCCGCGCTCGGACGCGCCGCGTTCAAGGCGGTAGCCGACGCGTTTGGCGGACGGGTCCGGCTTATGATCACCGGCGCGGCGGCGCTCGACCCCAATATATTCCGCGATTTCGAGGATTTCGGCTTTAAGATGTACAACGGCTACGGTCTTACCGAAACCGCTCCCGTCTGCCTTATGCACAACGATTTCCGCGCTCGCTCGCCGCTCACCGTCGGCTATCCGATAGCGGGCGTGGACGTGCGTCTGGTCGCTTATACAGGCGAAAACGACGGACGCGACGTCGCCGACGGAGAGGTCGGAGAGATAGCCGTCAGAGGTGAAAACGTCATGATCGGCTATTATCAGAATCAGGGCGAAACCGCCCGCGTGCTGCGCGACGGCTGGTTCTATACCGGCGACCTAGCCGTAAAGGACAGCACCGGCGCGGTAAAAATAGTCGGACGAATCAAAAATATGATAGTCACCAAAAACGGCAAGAAGATATTCCCCGAGGAAATGGAATATCTGCTCGAAAAAAGTCCGTTTATAAAGGAAAGCGTCGTATATGGCAGCGAAAACGAGGACAAGGACGGCGACGTCACCGTTTCGGCGAAGATATTCCCCGATTACGATGTGGTCAACAAATACATATCCGAGCGCGGACTTTGCTCCGAGGAGCAGATATCGGCGTTCGGCAACGATTACATCGAGCAGCTGCGCGTGCTGTTCAAGGGTATCGTCAAGGAGCTGAACCGCGGCGTTCCGGGTTATAAGATGATACATATGTTCCGCATACGCCGCACCGAATTTGTCAAGACCACGACGAAAAAGATCAAGCGCAACGCCGAGGACTGCGACAGCGATTATCTGATGTGAGGACGCCGTGGCAAATTCATTTTTCGCCCTGCTTTTCAGGCAGAAATATATAAAGCGCTGGTCGCTCATGCGTAATTCCGAGGAAGAAACGCTCTCGCGGCATTCGATGGAATGCGCCGTTCTCACCCACGCTCTCGCCGTCGTCGGCAACCGCATATACGGACGCTCGTACGACGCGGCGGCGCTCGCCCTTCGCGCGCTCTATCACGACGCGGCGGAGGTTTTCACCGGAGATCTGCCCACGCCAACCAAATATTTTTCCCCGCAGATGCGCCGCAGCTATGCCGACATCGAAAAAAGCGCCGTATGCAGTCTGCTCTCTCAGCTGCCGGAGGAGCTGCGCGGAGATTTTGAGCCGCTTTTGGCGGATGCGGACGGCGACGGGGCGAAAATCATCAAGGCGGCGGACAAGCTGTGTGCGCTTATTAAATGCGCCGATGAGCTGAAAAGCGGCAACGCCGAGTTCCGCCGCGCGTACGATACCACCGAGGCGTCGCTTCTGGCGATGGATATGGACGAGGTGCGCTATTTCATGCGCGAGCTTATGCCGTCGTTTTCGCTGTCGCTCGACGATATGAACGAATGAGCGCCGCTTACCATAAAACAACATATTAAAGAGGTAGACATATGTACGATACCGAAAAATTCGTCGGAATGGCTGTGGAATACGGATTTACAAAGGCGTGCGAATTGAACGTCGCTTCACTCGTGTTCCGCACAGAGGTGCGCGATATGTGCGCCGCCGACCGCTGCTCAAGCTATGGAAAAAACTGGTGCTGCCCTCCCGCCTGCGGCACTATCGAGGACGCCGCCGCCATGATCAAAAACTACGGCTACGGCATTATAGTCGAAACGGTCGGTCAGCTCGAGGACGAATATGATTTCGACTCGATGAAGTCTGCCGGAGAGCTGCACAAGCAGAATTTCGCGCGGCTGATAGGCGAGCTTCGCAAGACCTATCCCGATCTGCTCGCGATGGGCGCGGGAACGTGTACGCTCTGCGAAAAATGCTCCTGCCCGGACTCCCCCTGCCGCCACCCCGACGAGCGGATATCGTCGATGGAAGCATGGGGACTGTGGGTTTCGGATGTATGCGAAAAATCCGGCATACCCTATAACAACGGCAAATGCACCGTCACATATGTAAGCTGCTGGCTGCTCAAATGATTTTGTGAGCGGCGCGTGGTGTTTTGCTGTTTAACTGCGTTATAAATAACAAAAACAGTAGTGCAAAATTGTCATTAGTCACAAGGAATTGAATAATATATTGACGTATTCATAAAAATGTGTTAAAATACAGACGATATGATATGCTGTATAACGTATTTATGGAGGATATATTATGAATAATGTAAAACGCGTTATGGCGCTGCTGCTCGCCGCTCTGCTCTGCGCGGCATCGCTCGCTTCCTGCGGCTCGGAGTCCGGTACTCCCGCCGTTACCACCGCCGCCGCGACTACCGCTTCCGATACGGCAGCGGAAACGACCACGCAGTTAAAACCCGATGTCCCCGAGGATTCGGATTTCGGGGGTTATGAGTTCAAGGTGCTCACCAAGGGACAATTCGATATACACTGGAAATCCAAGGATATCTACGCCGAGGAGCTTAACGGCGAGCCTATCAACGACGCCGTTTTTAACCGTAACTCAAAGATTGGCGAAAAATATAATTTCACCGTGTCGGAGAAGGTCGGAACCAGCACAGACGCCTCAGGCGAAGCTAAAAAGGCGATACTCGCGGGCGAGGAAGCCTACGATATGATCCTGCTCGGCAGCCAGCTAAACTCGCTCATCACCGGCGGTATGCTTGTTAACCTCAATAATATACCTTATATCGATCTCACAAAGCCGTGGTACGATCAGAACGCGAACGCGTCGCTCTCCATCGACCATAAGCTGTACGTCACCGCCGGCGACCTTATGATAATGGACAACGACGCCACCTGGACTCTGCTGTTCAATAAATCGCTTGCGGAGGATTTAGGCGTCGGCAACCTTTATGATAAGGTGAACGACGGCACATGGACGCTCGATGCGCTCCACGACTGCATCGTCAACGCATCGCGCGATATCAACGGCGACGGCGTTCAGGACGAATTCGACCAGTGGGGCATCGAGGGCGAATCGTTCAACACCACCGCGCTCATTCTCGGCGCGGGCGAACATATCATCGCGAAGGACGATAACGACCTGCCTTACATCGCGATGCAGACCGAACGCTTCTATACCGCGTTTGAAAAAGCCAATTCCATCAATGGCGACTTCAGTCTCTGCCTGTACGCGGGCAAATATTCGGCGAAATATCCCGATTCGTCGCTTTGGAGCGACTGCATGGATAAAACCTTCACCGACGGACGTTCGCTGTTCAATTTCGCGGGACTCAACCGCGTAAGCCTGTTCCGCACGATGGAAACAGACTTCGGAATCGTTCCGATACCGAAATTCGACGAGAATCAGACCGAATATTATAACGTCGTAAGCCTGTGGTGCGCGAATCTGCTTGCCGTTCCGAAAACGGCTTCCGACCTCGAGCGCACCGGAATCATCATAGAGGCGCTTTCCGCCGAATCGATGTACACACTGACGCCCGCCTACTATGATATCACGCTGAAAACCAAATCCTCGCGCGACGAGCAGTCGTCGGATATGCTCGATCTGATATTCTCGAGCCGTGTGTTCGACCTCGCCAATCTGTTCGGCTGGGGCGGGCTGTTCGATCTTGCGGGCGGTCAGACGGATTCCGGCAAGAACGAGATAGCGTCGGCTGTCGAAAAGAAGCTCAAGAGCGCGCAGAGCGCCATGGATAAATCTGTCAACTACATACTCGAGGACGAGGGCTGAATCGCCATATAAAGTAAAATAAATATCCCCTATGCCATAAAATGCCATAAAGTTTTCGCCAGGCCTTTTTTAAAAGGCCGCGCATCCCAGCATCCATGCCCTCCCGGCGAGGGCTACAAATTGAATAAAAAGAACCGTCAATGGCCGGAGGTACAAACCGCTCCGGAACCGGAAAGGCTTTTTAAATATTTACTTACTGCGAGGTAATTTGATATGGAGAGAGTCCTTTCCGTTTTTTTATGCCGTGACATTACGCGCGACGACACCATGCGTATAGCGCGCTGGCTTGACAACCGCCGCGTCGCCGACAACCTCTGCGAAGCCGACGGCATATCCGAAAGCATAATATCGCTCGGAGAGAGCGTGCCGCCGTGTATGCTCTCAATGCGGCTATCAAGCGGCGGTCCGTTCTTTATGATTGGACTTCCGCGCGCCGACGGCACTTGCGGCGATTACAGCGAGCGCGCTTCCGGCGAGGACTATGAAACCGAAAGCGACGATTATCTTTACAATGCTGAATACACCGATTCTGTCGGATTTTTGAAGCTCACCGAACGCGGCGGCGACGAATACGAGATCACGCTCGCCGTCGGCGAGGAGGAGCTGTGGGGACACGGCATAGGCTCGGCATCGGTGAAAAGCTCGCTTGCGCACGCCTTTTTCGAGCTTCGCGCGTCGACCGTCACCGCGAATATAAAGCGTCAGAACGCCCGCTCGCTCGCGATATTCCGCGGCGCGGGCTTCTGCAAGGTCGCGGAGGGCGAGATTACCGATCGCTACGCCATGACGCGTTCGGATTTTATCGCGCGCAGCCGCAGCATAGTATGAAAACGGACGTATATATAAAAATGAAGCGTATGAACACGAAAAAGGCGTCGGCAGCCGTAACGCCGGCGTCTTTTTTCGTCCCGGCAGCCCGCACGCGTATAACGCCGCGCTGCGAATGTTTCATGTGAAACATTGCGGGGCAAAATTAATAAATAAACCATTGACAACGCTGTGCGTCATTGATATAATATAATAGATATGAAAAATCACAGTTCATCTTTGATGTAAATATGCGCATACCCACAGCTGTCATGAATTTTAAACGGATGTTATGCTTCATAATGCCGGAAACGCGTGAAATGCGCACATGAAATTTGACAATAATGCACAATAAGCGGTTTCGCCGCAATTAAGAAACCTCTCATAGTTATATCATATCGGTTTTCGGCTTCATGGAATGCAAGGGTAAAACGCCCCTGATGCCTGCCGAAAGCCTGTCAGATCAGAGGAATCCCAATAGAATATTTGAAGGGAGCGCCGCAGCTTTGCCTGTTTTAACGCTGTCAAATCAAAAAGGCGGGGTGGGAAAGACCACCTCGGCGGTCAATATTGCCGCCGCGCTCGGCGTTCGGGGAAAGCGCGTGCTGCTCTGCGATATCGATCCGCAGGGAAACGCGACGAGCGGCGTCGGGATCAACAAAAAGCAGCTCGCCGCGTCGTCCTATGACGTTCTCATCGGACGCTGCACCGCCGCCGAAGCTATCGTAAAGACTCAGTTTGAGAATCTGTCGGCGCTTCCCGCGAACATTTCACTCGCCGCCTGCGAGCTTGAAATATCGTCGCTCGACGACCGTCAGAGCCGTCTTTCAAATGCGCTCGACTCGGTTCGCGGCGATTATGATTATATTATCGTCGACTGCCCGCCCTCGCTCGGACTGCTCACCATCAACGGCTTATGCGCCGCCGACGGCGTAATTATTCCGATGCAGTGCGAATATTACGCGCTCGAGGGACTGTCGCAGCTTGTGATGAGCATACGGCAGGTCAAAAAATTGTACAATCCAAGGCTCGAGATCACCGGAATACTGATAACGATGTACAACGGACGCCTGAATCTGTCAATGCAGGTCATGGACGAGCTGAAAAAATATTACGCCGCCAAGCTGTTTTCAACGACGGTGGTGCGCAACGTCAGACTGTCCGAAGCGCCGTCCTACGGTATGCCGATACAGTATTTCGATAAAAGCTCTAAGGGAGCGCATGCCTACGACGATATTGCCGCCGAGATCATCGAGCGAACCGAATGAAGCAGAGCTGAAATATTACATAAACGTGCGCTTTGACACATAACATATAAAAAATAACGGCAATATACAACAAAAAAGGATGTCATAAATGGCCAAACAGAAGATGAGCGGACTCGGGCGCGGACTTGACGCGATCTTTCTCGACAATATGAGCGAGCAGCCGTCCGGACGCAGTATCACGATGCTGCGGATATCGGATGTCGAGCCGAACGCGGCGCAGCCCCGTAAAACCTTTGACGCCGCCGCGCTTGCGTCGCTTGCCCAGTCGATACTTGAGCACGGCGTTATACAGCCGATAGTGGTGAGAGCGTCGGCGGGCGGATTTTATTCAATAATCGCCGGTGAGCGCCGCTGGAGAGCCGCAAAGCTCGCAAAGCTCACCGAAATACCGGCGATCTGCATCGACGCGGACGAGCTGAAGGCGGCGAAGCTTGCGCTTATCGAGAATTTGCAGCGCGAGAACCTATCGCCGATCGAGGAATCTAACGCCTATCATATGCTGATGGAGCAGTACGGCATGACGCAGGAGACGCTCGCCTCAAGCGTCGGCAAAAGCCGCAGCGCGGTGGCGAATTCTCTGCGTCTGCTTGATCTGCCGCCCGAGATCGCGTCGATGGTAGGCTCTGGCGGCATAACCGCCGGTCACGCGCGTACCCTGCTCGGACTGAAAAACAAAGCTGATATACTTCCCCTCGCCCGCCGCATAACGCAGTTCGATATGTCGGTAAGGCAGACCGAGGAAGCGGTCAAGGCGGCGAACCGTGCGTTTGAAGAAGCGCGCGGCGACGACGGCGTCCGGCGTCATGCCCCTCCTAAGGTGGATTACGCGCACAATCTCGCCGCGTCGCTCACCGAGAAGATAGGGCGCAGCGTCAAGGTGTCGGACGGCGGCAGGGTGAAAAAGCTTGTCATCGAATATGCCGACAACGACGACCTCGAAGCTCTCTGCAAGCTGCTGACCGGCAGCGGCACTGTCGACTGAGATGCTGAGATGCGGGGATGCGTTGGGCGCGGAGGACCGCCCCCAAACCCCTGCCGGGCATGAGGACATTATTATGCCGGTTAAGCGTTATACTTATAATGATTGCAGAAAACGGCATAAGCTTGGACGATAACGTCAATAATTTTTAACATAAAGAGGTAAAACCAAATGCTTGACATCAAATATATCAAGGAAAATCCCGACGACGTCATAAAACGTCTTGCGGCGAAGGGCAAGGACGCGCGCGCCGACATCGAACGCATACTCGAGCTTGACGGTCAGCGCAGAGCCATGATCGCCGACACCGAAGCGCTCAAGGCGGAGCAGAACCGCGTTTCAAAAACCATTCCTCAGATGAAAAAGGCGGGCGAGGACACCGCCCCCGTTTTTGCACGCATGAAGGAGCTTTCCGATAAGGTCAAAACCGATACCGAAGCGCTCAAAACCGTCGAAACCGAATACACCTCGCTCATGCTCGGTCTGCCGAATATGCCCGATCCCGACCTCAAGCCGGGCGGCAAGGAGAACAACGAGCCTATCCGCTATTTCGGCGAGCCGCATAAATTCGATTTCGAGCCGAAAAACCATGTCGACCTCTGCACGAGCCTCGGTCTTATCGATTACGAGCGCGGAACAAAGCTCTCTGGCAGCGGCTTCTGGATTTACCGCGGAATGGGCGCGCGACTTGAATGGGCGCTGCTCAATTATTTCATCGATACACATATCGGCGACGGCTATGAGCTTGTTCTCGTGCCGCATATGCTCGGCTATGAATGCGGTCTGACCGCCGGACAGTTCCCCAAATTCCAGGACGAGGTGTACTGGCTCGAGACCGCCGAGGACGAACGCCGCCGCTTCATGCTTCCCACCGCCGAAACCGCGCTCGTATCGCTCCACCGCGACGAAATACTCGCCGAGGATGAGCTGCCGCGCAAATATATCAGCTATACGCCCTGCTTCCGCCGTGAAGCCGGCTCCTACCGCGCGGACGAGCGCGGCATGGTTCGCGGACATCAGTTCAACAAGGTGGAAATGGTGCAGTATACCCTTCCCGAAAAGTCAGACGAAGCGTTCGAGGAGCTTGTCGGCAAGGCGGAAGCGCTGGTTCGCGGTCTTGGCTTCCATTTCCGCACCGTTAAGCTCGCCGCCGAGGACTGCTCGGCTTCCATGGCGAGAACCTATGATATAGAGATAAATATTCCGTCGATGAACGGCTATAAGGAAGTAAGCTCGGTTTCCAACGCCCGCGACTATCAGGCGCGCCGTGGTCAGATGCGCTTTAAGCGCGCCGAAACCGGCAAGATCGAGTATTTAAATACCCTCAACGGCTCGGGACTTGCGACCTCGCGCGTCCTCCCCGCTCTTGTCGAGCAGAATCAGCAGGCGGACGGCTCTGTCGTCGTGCCGGAGGTGCTGCGCAAATACGTCGGCTGCGACGTTATTAAAAGCAAATAATAACACAGCTGTATTATACGAATAAACGGCACATACCGAAAGGATGGTAAGTGATGGATTTATCCTCGCTTCGCGAATATAACGGAATGACTCTGGAGCTTGTCATCTGGTCGCTTTTTGTCGGAGTCGTCATAGGAGCTGTGGCGACGGTTTATATCAAACGAATATTAGGCTCGTTCGTTCGGCGTCTGCTTGAGAGCGAGGCTACCGCTCCCGAGTGCGCCAAAACGCTCGACGAAGCCGGATTGTCACGCAATTTCATTATTCGCGGCGCTGTCACCGGAGCGCTTCGTGGCGGGAAATATCATGGAGTGGTGCAGCTCGCGCCGCAGTTCTCCGCCGAAAGCTCTGACGGACGAATCAAAGCGAGGGACATCACGCAGATGAAGTTTTACATTCCGCAGGAGCGCGTCTGGCGAGCCGGAGAGATGTACGACGCCAAGGGAAGCTCGATAATAACGGCGCTGATCGCGATTCTTACCTTTCTCATCGTCGCGCTCATCTCGTTTCAGGTGATACCGTATCTGACAACTCTTATCTCGGACGCCACCGGAATGGCGCTTTAACGAGGGAATATAAAGGCGTCCGCTTGATGTGCAGCTTCGCGGCGCCGCTAAGATCGCTGTTTGTGCGCTGCTGTGCGCAGTCAGCCGTGAAACTCGATAAAACCGTATTTTAAGGGAGCATTTAAATGACCGGATATTCCCAGGGACCGCGCCGCAGGCACAAGAAGCGCCGCGGAGCGGCGACAATCCTTATCATCTGCGCCGTTTGCGCGCTGATCTGCGTCGCCGTCGTATTTATAATTATAAATTTGAGCGGCACGCGTTATCACAAGGTAAAGCTGTCCGACGGCGGGTATCTGAAATTTTATGGTACTGTCGGCGATAACGGCGAGCCGTATCAGGGCAAGCTGTATCTGTCGGACGGCACTACCGCCGAGCTTGACATGGAAACAGGAACCGTTACCTATTCTAACGGCGACATCTATGAGGGCGAGCTGAAAAATTATATGAAGGACGGCGACGGAACGCTGACCTTCTCCACAGGCGATGTCTATACCGGCAACTTTTCCGCGGATAATATTACCGGTACGGGAACGTTCCGCTATTCAAACGGCGACGAATACGAGGGCGAGCTGCTCGACGGCAAACGCTCTGGCTACGGAACCTACACCTGGGCGA
>JBAXZA010000002.1:0-19823 GCA_041670545.1 Eubacteriales bacterium
CCCGCTGACCTCCGGCATGGTGGCGCACGTCCGCAGCGTGTTCCCCGACGCCGCCGTTACCGAAAACCGCGAGCTGTTCGATTATATTTACGACGCCGACTCGCTCATTTCGCTTTCCGGCAAAAAGCTGCATCAGAAGCGCACGCATTATAATAATTTCATCACACGCTATAACTGGGAATATACCCGCATCGGCGAAAACAATCTCGCACTGCTGCGCCGCGCCTATGAGTCGCTGTGGCGGTACGAGAGTGACGAGGGGCAGGATTTTGCGGACGAGCATATCGCCATCGCGGAGCTTATCGGCAATTTTACAGCGCTCGGACTTACCGCGGGGGTGATAACGGTGGGGGGAGAAATAGCCGCCTATTCGATAGGCGAGCGCTTCACCTGCTGTCACGCGCTTATTCACACCGAAAAAGCGGACAAGAATTACGAGGGCGCGTTCGCCGCGATAAACCGCGAATTCGCCGCGCATGAGTTTGCCGACTGCCGCTTTATAAACCGCGAGGAGGATATGGGCATCGAGGGACTGCGCCGCGCGAAGCTCTCCTATCAGCCGGCGTTATTGAACGAAATCTATTCGCTTACAATATAAAATGCGGCAGAACGCCGTTCAAACAAATTATGGGGGTATAAATGATGAAAAACACTAAGCTGTCGAAACTAATGCGCGGTATAACCGCCGCCGCGCTCACCCTAACCCTCGCCGCCGCCCCTGTATTCGGTACGGAGTTGTTTGGTGATAATTATCACTTAAGAAGTAAATTAGGGCAGCTTCAGAATTATGATGAAAGGATAAATGCTTCTGCGCTTATGGGAGAAGCTGCTCTGTCACACCTTAACAATTGTCTCATAATCAACGACATTGGCGATGCAGCAATATCAAAAGATTTGACGTTGACCGGCAACTGTGCTATTGCAGGCGGCAGTTTGACAATAGAAAAAGGTAGTACTTGTACAGTAAATTCCGGATCCGTATTCGTTTTTGGCGATGGAGGGGACATAACAGTAAATGATAATGACAATCAAATTATCAATGGTTCTTCTGGCGACGATAAAATTACGATAAATATCAACGGTGTTGAAATTAATGGCGGCGAAGGCAATGATACAATAATTATAAACGGAAATAATAACACAATCAACTGCGGCGACGGTTTTGATGAAATCACGCTAAACGGCACAGGCAATACAATAAAAGCGACCGGCGGCTTCAAGCTTATTCATGCGGATATTGATCATGGTCGTATTAAAAACAATGCTATTACAACCGACGGGGAATGTGGCTATGTGATTGTCGATAATGTGCAAAAAGATTTTTATATATACAAATACGGCTATGAAATGGAAATATTCGATAATAATTTTAATGATAATTTATATATATTTGAAAATACAATCATAGCCGTGTATCTTACTAATAAATCCGGACATATAACTATATCCAATAATCAGGACAAAGCTGATATAAAAATTATTAGGGAAGTAATGGAAATAACATATAAAGCTAAAATGACCATAACAAAGCTCGAAACTGATACAGGATTGCCCGACAGCAAAATTAACGTTGGCGGTGTATTTGACATGACCGACGGAAACGTTGCAATCGCCTCGTCATCCGCAATAAATATTGCGCCCGGCGGCACTGCGGTTTTGGGCGGCACAAGCAGCACCAACGCGCACTTTATTGCAGACCCCATTGAAAATGCTAACGACGGCGCGCCAATAGCTGTTGCGAAGTCACTTTCAGCTGCAACATTTGATGTTGATGTATTTTATCAAAGAGAAATACTCGCCCCCCAGAGCCGGCTGACACGCACGCTCGGCGTTAATAATACCATCCCGGGAGATATACTCGGCTGCAATATCGTTTCCTACGCCGAGGGCGTGACGCCAAATCCGCGCAATTTCCGGCTTAACGTCTATACGCGGACGCCGGATGGCATTATGAAGCTTCAAAATACCTATTCGCTCGTTCCAAGTGCGGACGGTAGATCGCTTGTGGTCGGAAGTTACGACCCTTCGATTAAATACTACGACGAGCCGGAGGACGATTATATCCCCGTCGTCGGAAACGCCGCCCGCCGCGTTAATGTTACGGTCAACAACGCCGATATGGGCGCTGTCGACTGCTCGGAAAATTTCTTTATGCCGTATTTCAGCACGCGAATATTCAAAATCACCGCAAACGACGGCTATCATGTCGAAGATGTGACGCTCGACGGCGTTTCCGTGATGGACGACGTGCGCATAAGCGGTGAGAACGCTTTCTATACGCTCAAAGCGGGTATGTCGGCGGTCAGAATCGATATAACCTTCGCCGAGGGCGCAGTGCCGGTCGCCGGCGGCATACATATGCGCAGTTTTACCGAGGCGGCGTAAAAATATCAGCTTTCACAAATATATATATTACGGAGGATTTACAATGTTAAAGGTTGCAATGCTTTCAAAATGGCACGTCCACGCGGGCGGTTATGCCAATACCATCAAAAATTCCGGCGTCGCCGAGATAACCTGCGTCTGGGACGATGATATTGCGCGCGGTGAAGCGTGGGCGAAGGAGCTTGGCTGCGATTTCGTCGCCGATCTCGACGCCCTGCTCGCACGCGATGATGTTGAAGCCGTCGCCTGCGACACCCCCACCACCATGCACCACGATGTGCTTATCAAAGCCGCAAAAGCCGGCAAGCATATCTTCACCGAAAAGGCGCTCTGCCCCACCGTCGCCGAGTGCGAGGAGGTCAAGGCTGCCGTCGTCGCGAGCGGCAAAACCTTCGTTATCTCCTACCCCATGCGCGGCACAGGCATCGTTCAGTTCGCAAAGCGCATGATCGAAGCGGGCGAATTCGGCAAGATTTCGCTCATTCGTATCCGCAACGGTCACAACGGCGTATCGGGCGGCTGGCTTCCCGAATATTGGTTTGAGAAGAAGGACGCGGCAGGCGGCGCAATGATGGACCTCGGCTGCCATCCGATGTATACCCTCGCATACCTCGGCGGCAAGCCAAAGCGCGTCACAGGTATGTTCAACGCTCCGTTCGGCTCTAAGGTCGACGAAAACGCCCTCGCCACCGTCGAATTTGAAAACGGCGCGCTCGGCATCGGCGAAACGAGCTTCATCACCTATGCTACAAAGGAAATGATCGAGATTTACGGCTCGGACGCCACCCTCCTCGCGGTCGGCGGAGACGTTCAGTACATATCGAAGAACAGCGAAAAATATGTGCGCGGCTGGATTCATCCGACGCTGCCCGAAAATCACCCGATACCGCTCGTTCAGTGGCTGCACGCCTGCGCCGAGGGCAAGCCCTCGCCCGAGGGACTTGGCATCGACGACGCTATCGCCCTCACCGAGCTGCTCGAAAAATCCTACATCGCCGACGAAACCAACAAATACGTTCTCTGATAGGGGACGCGGGGAGACGCGGCTTCTTGAAAGAAGCCTGGCAAGAACTTTGATAAAGGGGTTTATATTATTTTGTTTGGCGGAAATTGCTTGACATGAATTTTTTAACTTTGTTGTTGGAGTGTTGTTGAGCGCGTATTCTCGTTTTACATATAAAGCGACGCCATGCCTTACGGCATGGCGTCGCTTTTTGCGTTATATC
Source organism: Eubacteriales bacterium (assembly GCA_041670545.1). Taxonomy (GTDB): domain Bacteria; phylum Bacillota; class Clostridia; order Oscillospirales; family CAG-272; genus JBAXZA01. The sequence goes on from JBAXZA010000002.1 coordinate 3,612, forward strand.
TGTGACTCTGTTACGCGTTTTTGTCGATATCGCGCGGCTTGTCAAGCTCCCATATGTGCGGATCGCGGCGGAAGATAAGGCAGGTTATAACGCCGATAAAGGCAATGACGAAAAACAGCAGCGCCGCTCCCGTACCTTTGCCAGAGCCGAATACGGCGATTAGGATACTGTCCGACCCCTGCGACGCCATAAACGGCTCGAACACGCGGTCGACCAGCCCTCCGCCCATCAGATAGCCGAGCGGTATTGTGAAAAATTGAAGGGTATTCCGCGCCGAATACACCCGCCCCTGCATTTCAAGCGGTATATTTTCGCGGAACAAAACGTCCATATTTGCGTTCATAAGCGGTATCGCGAGCCAGCCGAGAAACGCTCCGATACACCATACCGGCAGCGAATGTCCGAGCGCGAGAAAGAAATTTTCGGTGCTCATCGATATGAGCAGCGAGTTGCAGATGACGCGCACCCGACTTTTCGGCGCGGGCAAAAACGACGGCAGCACGCTTCCGACGAGCATTGTGACGCCGGTCACGGTATTGAGCGTGCCGAGCGCAAGCTCGCTCCCGCCGCCGCGCGAAAGCAGCATCGCGGGCAGCGCCGCGTTATATATCGACGCGGTGAAATTGATCGCCGCGAGGAATAGAATGAGATCGAGTATGCCCCGGTTATGAGCGAGAAAACGAAGTCCCGCCGCCGTAGAGCGCAGTATCGGCTCGCGCTTTTCGCCGCCGCTCGCCGTCTCGGGAATTTTAACGAAGCAGAGCAGCGAGATAAACGCGACCGTGAAGCTCGCGAGATCGAATATTATCACCGCCGTCATTCCGGCGAGGGTGAGCAGCGCCGTCGCGGCGGCGGGCGCTAATATGTTCACCAGCGAATTTGAGAAGGACTGAAGTCCGCTCACCCGCTGATAATGGCGCTTTGGCGTCAGCAGCGTGACCGTCACATCAGCGGCGGGACGCGCAACGGTGTTCATAAGTCCGCCCAAGGCATTGAGCAGATAAATGTGCCAAATCTCAAGCCGTCCGGCGATAAGCAGCAGCATGACGGCGACGGTCGACAGCGCCGCGAGGGTATCGCAGACGAGCATAGTCGCCTTTTTATTCCATTTATCACATAATGCGCCCGCGAAAATGCTCATCAGCACATAGGGCGCGTAGGAACAAACGGTGAGCATCGCTGTCGTGAGCGCCGAGCCTTGCTGCTGATAAGACCATATAATTAGCGCAAAACCGGTCATCGAGCTGCCGAGCGCTGAAAAGGCCTGCGTAGACCACAATATTAAAAAGCTTTTCAGCTCTTTAAGAGTTTCAATAATTTTTTTCATTGACCTTGCTCCTTAAATTTAATAAAAAACTTATTAAACGCAAGGTCGGAAAGGCGTTATGCCGCTTTACGGCTTACCGCTCCATGCATTGACGCCTTATCAAACCTTGCACGGAGCCGCTGCTATGCAGAGTATCATGTGATATTCCTCCAATGTACACACCGCGCAGGCGGTGCAGGGGTACGCGTCTTTTTTACAAAAAGCATGGCAATACTTATACAGAGTATATGAGTATTGCCATATTGTTATTGTTTTAGCTCTATTCACAGCTTTGTTTCAGGAAAGCGCGTACATGTTTTTATATTGTCGAAATTACGTTATTTATTGTAGCCGTTCGGGTGCGAGCTGTGCCATTTCCACGCGTGGGAGATGATATCCTCAATGCCGTACTGACGCTTCCAGCCGAGTATATCCTCCGCCTTTGCGCTCGACGCGACGAGTACAGGCGGATCGCCCGGGCGGCGCGCTTCGATATCGGCGGGAATAGCGTGACCGGTGACGGCGCGCGCGGTTTCGATTATCTGGAGATTGGAATAGCCGCCGCCTGTGCCGAGATTGAAAATATCGCTGCTGCCGGTCTCAAGCATACGATTGAGTGCGCGGATATGCGCGTCGATGAGGTCGACAACGTGGATATAATCGCGGACGCAGGTGCCGTCGGGCGTCGGATAATCGCCGCCGAACACCTTCATGCGCTCGCGTTTGCCCTGCGCGACCTGCAAAACGATCGGTATAAGATGCGTTTCGGGATCATGCGCTTCGCCGATCGAACCGTCGGGATACGCGCCCGCAACGTTGAAATAGCGCAGGGCGGTATAATGAAGCCCATAGGCGACGCCGAACCATTTGAGCATTTTTTCGATGGAAAGCTTGGTTTCGCCGTAGGTATTGATCGGCGCGTTGGGGGTTTTTTCAGTAATGATCTCGTCCTCGGGCTGACCATAGGTCGCGGCGGTGGAGGAGAAAACGATATTGAGCACGCCGTGCTCCACCATCGAATGGAAAAGGCTCATCGATTCGCCGACGTTGTTTTTATAATATTCATACGGCTTCTGCATAGATTCGCCGACAAGCGAGAACGCGGCGAAGTGCATAACGCCGTCGATCTTGTTTTCGGTGAAAACCTTATCCATCAGCGCTTGGTCGCCGATAGAACCGACATACAGCTTAGCCTTTTTGTCGACAGCTTCGGGATGTCCCTTTGCCATATTATCGACGACGACGACCTCAAAACCGCGCTCGCAAAGGATCTTTGTGCAATGGCTGCCGATATATCCGGCGCCGCCTGTTACGAGAATTGTCATGATGATTTATCCTTTCAATATATGTTGGTGTGTTTTGTTATGCAAGCAGAATTTTAATTCTACCAAATTCGTGCAGACAAAAAATAATATAACCCTCAAAAAAAGTTCTTTGCTTCTTTCTTTCAAGAAAGAAGCGCATCCCCGTCCCCGTCTCCGTTCTCCATCCGCTCAAGCGCGGCGCGAAGATCGGCGGCTTTGGCTTCGGGGGCGGTGGGATTGCAGTGCGCCCAGACGCCGGTTTCGCTCGACGCCATAAACTGCTGCTTGACGGCGTCGCGCATCGGGGGATAAAATTCGATATGGAAGTGATAATATTCGTCGGTATTGCCATAGCTTTCGTCCAGATTGACCGGACAGTTGTGCATACACATCATATATGGGAAGCGCGGCAGCTCCGGGAACAGATTATCGTATGCGCCTGTCACCTGTTTGATGATACGCGCGAGATTTTCGCGTTCGCGGGCGTTAAACTGCGCGATATTCTGCTTGTGAGCCTTCGCCGCGATATATGTACCGTAGGCATAATCGGCGAAAAATGGGATATACGCGATGAAATCCTCGTTTTCGCAGACGACGCGTTCGCCGAACGCAGCTTCTTCCTCATTTATGCGGCAGAATAGACATTCGCCGTGTTCCTCCTTGAAGGAACGTGCGCTTTGCAGCTCAAGCTCCATTTTTTTCGGCAGAACCGAAAAGCCATATATCTGACCGTGCGGATGAGGCATAGAAACTCCGACCGCTTCTCCGCGGTTTTCAAATATGAACACATATTTGATGTTTTTGTCGGCGGACATCGCCTCAAAGCGCTCCACCCAAAGGTCGACGAGCTTTGTGATATGAGGAACGGAAAGCTCGCAGAGCCGTCCGTTATGCTCCGGTGAGAACAGTATGACCTCGCACTTGCCATAGGACGGCGCAACCTTGTAAATATCGCCCGCGCGGTCTGTATACGGATGCTCTGGTGCGGGCGGCTCCTGTGAAAGGGCGGGAAAATCGTTGTCATATTTATAAACGTCGTAATGGCGAGGAACGTTATCGTTTTCATCGGACGGACAGAAGGGGCACCAATCCTTGGGCATATTGGGGCGGTTCTGACGGTTCGACGCGATCATCACCCAGTCGTTTATCATCGGATTCCATCTCAGCTCAGCCATAGGTAATTCATACTTCCTTTATGTACAGCGTTTTTATTTTGAAACTACATTATAACACATTTTTCGCCGCACTTCAATACATATCACCGCAATTAATCGTAAATTATACTTGATTTTTACATATCGTGCGGACATAAAAAAGCCGCCGTCATAAACGGCGGCGGCTCTGCGCTTAAATTTTTCTTCTTATATAATAATGTTCGAATTTTCCCCCGAGCCGCCCGCCGAACGGACGATATCCGCTTTCCTCAAGCGCCTTTATTCGCTCCGACGCCTGCGGTATCGCTTTTGTCAGGATATATCTCACATCAAACGCCGTGTAAAAGCTGTCGGCTATGACAGCGAGCAGCTCGCGCACGACGTCAGCGCGCTCATAGGACGAGCGGAGATCGATGCGCAGCACACCATGGTCCGCGGCGCTAAGCTCCTCGGCGGCAAGCTCGTCGCCGGCGGCTTCGATCGCGGAAAGCGGCCCGCGATTGAACATTTCGAGCGTACCTATGATATCGTTTGTGATGTTGTCGGTCACCGCGAAGCGCACGAAATCGCCGTTTTTGTATGACTGCTGCCAGAAAGCGACCGCCTTCTGCATTCGTTTGATATCGGTATAATGAAAATCGTCGCCGTCGCAGTTGTCCGAATTGAAAAACGGAACGGCTTTTTCGTCCGAATAGACCTCGAGCAGCCCTGCCGCGTCGAATTCATCGAGCGCGCGAATGGTCACTGTCGAGCTGAAGTATGTCGGACACTTGTCGTAAATATCCTGCATTGTCATAATCCTCCAAAATCATCTGCGGTACGTCCGGCTTTATTCCGGCGTCCGCGTCCCCTATATTCGCGGCGTATCCCCCTAAGCCGTGAAAAACACATGGCGGGAGAGATCTCCCGCCGTTAAAATATGCTGTTTTGAGTTTATATGGTCGAGCCGCTGACGCCGGATCTGATTATTTGCCGTTTCCGGTATTGTCGCCGTTATCGCCGTTGCCGTTATTATCTCCGCTTCCGCCCTGCGCGTTATGATCGTTATGATCGTTATGATCATTATGATCATTATGATCATTATGATCGCGCAGCGTTTCGGCGAAGGATTCCATGTGGCTCTTGTGATTCTTTTCTTCCTCGCGGCGGCGCTCCTCCTCACGGCGGGCGTTTTCCTCCTCGTCGCGCTGACGGCGTACACGGTTTTCCTCATCGCTGATGCGCTTCTTCTCGGCGACCATCGCCTCGAGCTGCTCTGCCGTAACGTCGCTCGTCATGGCGGCGGTGAACTGCTGTTCGTCCATTATTTCATTTTTATAGAGATAACCAGCGATAAATTCGAGCTTTGCGTCGTATTTTGTAAGAATCTCCTTGGCGCTTTCATACGCCGTGCCGACGATGCGCTTGATCTCGGTATCGATGACCGACGCGGTTTCCTCCGAATAATTACGGCTGTTGTTGAAATCGCGGCCGAGGAAAACCTCATCGTCGCTGTGCTCGCTGCCGTATACGATCGGGCCGAGCTGATCGCTCATGCCGTATTTCGTCACCATGCCGCGCGCCATCTGAGTCGCACGCTGAAGGTCGTTTGACGCTCCGGTCGAGATATCACCGAGCTTGAGAGCTTCGGCGACGCGTCCGCCGAGCAGCGTTGTGATCTCGTTCTCCATATAGCCGCGAGTCGAATAGCTGCGGTCCTCCTTGGGAAGCGAGAGGGTATAGCCGCCCGCGCGTCCGCTCGGTATTATCGAGATCTGATGCACCGGTGTATTCGGCTGTATGATATGCGTTACGATCGCGTGTCCGGCTTCGTGATACGAGGTCAGGCGGCGCTCGTTTTCGGTCATGATATGGCTCTTTTTCTGCGGACCGACAAGTACCTTGATGGTAGCCTCCTCGATATCGTTCATACCGATGAGCAGCTTGCCCTTGCGCGCGGCGAGCAGCGCCGCTTCGTTGAGGAGGTTTGCTAAATCCGCGCCGGTAAAGCCGACCGTGGTCTTTGCGATAATGCCGAGATCGACGTCGTTTTCAAACGGTTTGCCCTGCGAATGAACGCGCAGTATATCCTCGCGTCCCTTGACATCTGGATAGTTGACCGTTATCTGACGGTCGAAGCGTCCCGGACGCAGCAGCGCGGGGTCGAGTATGTCGGGACGGTTTGTCGCCGCCATAACGATAACTCCATCATTGCCGCCAAAGCCGTCCATCTCGACAAGCAGCTGATTGAGCGTCTGCTCGCGCTCGTCGTGTCCTCCGCCGAGTCCAGCTCCGCGGTGACGTCCGACGGCGTCTATCTCATCGATGAAAATTATCGACGCGGGGCTTTTCTTCGCGGTATCGAACAGATCTCGAACACGCGACGCGCCGACACCGACGTACATCTCCACAAAATCTGAACCGGATATCGAATAAAACGGCACTCCGGCTTCTCCGGCGACAGCCTTGGCGAGCAGCGTTTTACCCGTGCCGGGAGGGCCGACGAGCAGCACGCCGTGCGGAATGCGCGCGCCCAGCTTAGTAAAGCGCGCGGGATCGCGCAGGAAGTCAACGACCTCCTTAAGCTCCGCTTTTTCCTCGTCCGCTCCGGCGACGTCCTTGAAGTAAACCTTCTTTTTTTCGTCTGAGCCGAGCTTTGCCTTCGCCTTGCCGAACGAATTCATCTTGCCACCGCGTCCGCTCGCCGAATTCATGACGAATATCCACAGCACCACAAACAGCACTATGACGATAACATACGGCAGCAGCGACACCCACCACGGAATATCGGCGGGCGCGGGCATATCGTATTCCTTTATGATGCCCCGGTCATACTGATCGAGCACAAGCTCGTCTAAATCGCTGTAAAACCAGCTTATATCGCGCAGACGATAGTTATATACGGTATCGTTCTGCGTGATAATGGTCATATTATTTGAATCGTCTATCTCAAACGCCTTTACCTGTTCTTCCTTGAACAGAGTGACCACATCGCTGTACAGTATCGATTCGCCGCCCATATTGTTGAGCAGACTGCCCGCCGCTATGGTAACGATGCCGATCAGCACGACATAGAAGATTATGATCTTCAGATTGTTTTTCATAGGTTTCATTTATATTCAGCCGCCTTTGGCTTTCGCCGTCCGGGCGCTCGGGCTGATTCCTCTTTTCCTCGGTTTATTTTTAAGCCGCGCGCGTATTTTATTCGCCTTATGGGAACGCGGCTCATTTTTTTTCGTATACCTTGGGCGAAAGTATGCCTACATATGGGAGCGCGCGGTATTTTTCATCGTAATCAAGGCCGTAGCCTACGACAAAAACGTCGGGAATCACTTTTCCGACGTAATCCGGGCGGAAATCGACCTCGCGGCGTTCGGGCTTATCGAGCAGGGTCACAGTGCGTACGGATTTGGCGCCCTTGAGCCGCAGATATTCCGCGAGATACGACAGCGTTCTGCCGCTGTCTATGATATCCTCGACTATGATGATATCGGTCGAGGCGAAATCGGAGCGGTAGAGATCGAGCAGGATATTGATGTTGCCGGTGGTCTTTGTGCCGCCGCCATATGAGGAAACCTTCATAAAATCGATCTCGACGGGCAGCGCGACGCGCTTCATCAGCTCGCCCATAAAAACCACCGAGCCTTTGAGCACGCAGAGCAGCAGAAGCTTTGAATTCACTCCGTCGACATAGCTGTAATCGCTGTCGATACGTTCGGCGATACGCTCCACGATATAATTTATCTCGGTTTCCGAAACAAGTACGCTTTCAATGTCGCTGTTATTTATGTGCATATACAGTCATCCTTATTTTATATAATATATATTAAAAATATTCCCGCTCTGCGGGCGTTTGTAAACAATATCCGAAACCTCCGCTCCCGGCAGCCAGATTATATCCTCTCCGGCGCAGAGCAGCGGCAGAGCGTCCCTTTCGCCGGGCGGCACCGCAAGCTCGTTCATCAGCTTGCGGACGCTGCGTCCGACTCCGCGAAGACGGTAGCGGTCGCCCGCCTGTCTTGCCCGAATATAAACGCTCCCTATAATTTTATCAAAGCTAACCTGTTTGTGTATAAATAATTTGTAAATATTTATGTGTTCTTTTATATATTTTTCGTTTATATCGGCATTTTGCGCTGATAAATACAAATATGAGCCGTCGGCGGGGAAATATGTGAGCTTATCCGGCAAAACCGGCGACGGCACAATCTCATCCGCGTCCGCGCTGACGTCCGGCAGATCGGCTGTGCGGCGGCGCAGAAAAGCGAGTCCCGAACGCGACACCTCACAGCATATTCCGTCCGGCAGATCGGCGCAAACCGTCCTGCCGTCAAAACGCCGCAGCAGCGCCGAAACCGCCTCGATATGAACGTATTCGAGCGAAAACGGCGATATTTCGGCGTACAGCCGCGCTATATAACGCGTCATAAGCGGCGGCGGGAGAGCGGCGAGCGCGGCGGCGTCAAGCCCGGCCGGCAGCTCCGACGCTTTTTCATCGAGATATTCCATATCGCGTCGCAGAGCTTCGCACAGCCGTGAGGCGGCGCACTCGGCCGACGGATTTATGCGTCTCATACGCGGGACAAGCTCGGCGCGGATAAAATTGCGTGTATACGCGGTGTCGGCGTTTGTCGAATCGGTTACATAGGCAAGCGAATTTTCCTCGAGATAGCCTAAAATATCCTCCTTTGAGCAGCGCAGCAGGGGACGCACGACCAAAACATCGTCGGTGAGCGGACGGCTGGGCGGTATTCCGCAGAGTCCGCGGCCGGACGAACCTCTTGCAAGGTTGAAAAGCACCGTTTCAAGATTATCGCGCGCGTTATGCGCCGTGGCGAGATATCTTACGCCGTGTTCGGCGCATACCTCCGCAAAGCAGGCGTAACGGACGTCGCGCGCAGCTTCCTCGAGCGTTTTACCTTCCAGCCGCGCCGTTTCGGGAACATCGAACTCGCCGACCTCGAGCGGAACATCAAGCGAGCGGCAGAGTGAAATGCAGAAATCGCGGTCGCGCTCGGCTTCTCCCGGACGTATGCGGTGATTTACATGGACGGCGCTCACCTCATAGCCAAGCGAGCGCGCGCAGTGGAGCAGCGTCACCGAATCGCTGCCGCCGGAAAGCGCCGCGCAGATTCCGGCGCCGTCGGGTATGCAAAGCCCGCGCACCATTGAAGCGAACGCGGCTCTGACCTTTGCCGTATGTGACATTTTTATTCTCCGTCAAAATTTTCCGCCGAAGCTAAGTTTTGCTCGTAAAATGAAAAATCACGAAATAAAAACCATATATCCGAGTTTTTATTTCGGATTTTTCGGTGTAACACAAACTTTTCAATTATATTGTATACAATTTAACCGTTTGCGGCGATTTTACGAACAAGCCCTAAGGAACATCTGAATAATGTGTAATTCGCCGACGCCAATGCTGAAATAATCAGAGGCTTCCTAATCCTTCGCCGATTATGATGTATATTATACCACAAATTCTTTACCTGACCTTGAATAAATCAAATAAAAATAAAAAATTTATAATTTACTGCGCAAAAATAACGCGCCCGCTGATACGGACGCGCTTTGCATTATTTACGCGAGTGACGAGAGCCGCCCGAGCGCTTCGCGGCAGATGAGGGTGCAGCGCTCGTTTATGTAGGAGTAAAGTTCCTCCGCTCCGAGCGAAGCCCCGACGCGCACGGAAAACTCGGAGGCGAGCGCTTCCGAGCCGCAGCCGCCGTAAAGCAGCAGCACGCACGAGCGTTCGTCCGAGTAAAAAGCGTCGGCAGTGCAGCCGCCCAGCCGCCAGAGCGCGGCGCACATTGAAATGAGAGCGCTCATGCTCTCCGTCCGCCAAAGCGTATGGCGGGGCGGAGAACCATACTCCCTGTCCGGCACGTCCGAAACGGCGGCCGGGGCGCTTGTGATGCGCTTTACGCCGTATTGTTGAGCGTCAGAACGCACCGTTCCATCGGCGGGTTCAGCGTCTGACGCGGCGATATCCTCGCCGGTGAGCCGCGTGACAAATATCTCGCAGCCGCCGCCGCGCGACGGGTAAACCTGAATAAACACCCGCTCGTGCGAGTCAAAGCCGCAGCTTGCAGACGCGTCGTCGAGAACGGCGCGGAGGGCGCGGCGGGTGGGCGCGTCCTCGCAGTCGATATTTTCGCAGGTCAGCTCATAACGCGCCATGTCGTCTGGTGTGAGCATAACCTTGAGCTTCTTATTATTAATGAGGATAAGTTCCACGTCAAAGCCTCCGAAATCATATATTGAAAACGCATTGCGGCGTTGTGTTCGCTTATTATATTATAATCGCGCCGGCGTCAAAATGTAACCCCTAAAATAATGGAAAAACACGTTTATTTGCGGGCGGGACGGCGATATCTGACGCAGGCGCAAATAAGCCTTCACATTTGCGGAAGCCGCGCCGGTTTTTAGGATATTTAATATGTAAAATCTTTTTGTAATAAAGCAAATAATTTAACTTTATTGTTGACATATGAAATATATCGTGTTATAATATTATAAGTATAATGTGAATATTAACGTCCGTCTGTGACAACAAGCGGAATACGCGCAAAACACGCCGTATATAATGTATACGCGGCGTGAAATCAGCTTTATAAACAATATTATGCCGGAAAGGATGTCAATATATGAATTCGGAGAGAAGAAACACGGTGCGGGAGCTGCTCGCTTCCAAGCCGTTTGTGTCGCTCCATGAGCTTGAGGAATTATTCCCCGAGGTTTCAAGCATGACTCTGCGCCGAGATATCGAATATTTCGAGGAGCAGGGCGAAGCGATCAAGGTGCGCGGGGGCGCGCGAAGCATGAAGTTCATCACCACCTCCATGGAGGACGCGTTCAGCCTGCGTCTGAACGAAAATATGGGCGCAAAGGAAAAGGTCGCCTACCGCGCCATTTCGATGATCGAAACGGGGCGCTCGCTGTTCATCGACTCCGGTACTACCATGCTCAAGCTCGCGTCGCTGCTGCCTGACGAGCGGCTCACCGTCACCACGACCGGACCGAACATCGCGCTCGAGCTTATCAAGAAAAACTGCCCGATAGTCAATATCGTCGGCGGTATGCTCAACCGCGACAGCATTTCCGTTTCGGGAAATCAGGCTCTGCGTCAGCTCGGCGATATCAATATCGATATAGCGTTCATCGTTCCGTCCGGAATGAGCGCCCACAACGGTCTGACAAGCGGAAACTATTCCGAATGCGAGCTGAAAAAGCTCGTTATCGAAAAGGCGCGCAAGGTCGTCGTGCTCATGGACACCTCCAAGCTTGATAAAATTCTCCCCTATACCTTCGCGCAGATCTCGCAGATCAATGTTATCATCACCGATAAGCCCCTGCCGCCCGATATCGCCGAGGAAGCGCTCAAAAATGGCGTCGAGGTAGTCCTCGCGTAAAAACCGCCGGCGGTGATATTGCACAAATCATTTTTTGCGTTTTGTGCAGATGGCTCAAAATTGCGTTTTTCAAGGGAATTTACGAAAACAGTGTTTTATTGTTAACGAATAAGTGATATAATCAAACACGAATAATCGGAATATTCACATAAATATGTTATTTATTTACAGGAGGATACAAAACAATGGCAACACTTGTTATCATGCCGAGACAGGGACAAAGCGTTGAAAGCTGCGTCATCACGGCATGGGAAAAGAAGGTCGGCGACAAGGTAGCCGCCGGCGACATTCTCTTTACATATGAAACCGACAAATCCTCGTTCGAGGAAAAATCAGAGGTCGAGGGAACCGTTCTCGCGGTGTTCTGCGCAGACGGCGACGACGTCCCCTGCCTTGCTCCCGTATGCGTAATCGGCGCTGAGGGCGAGGACTATTCCGCGCTCCTGCCCAAGGCTGAGGGCAAAGAAAAACCCGCCGAGCAAGCCGCCGCCGAGGTTAAGACCGAGGTCAAGGCAGCAGCCGCCGCAACAGGCGACGCGCTTTCCGCCGAGGGTCGCATGAAGATATCCCCCCGCGCCCGCCATCTTGCCGAGCGCACCGAAGCAGACCTTTCAAAGGCTGTTCCGACCGGTCCTAACGGACGCATTATAGAGCGCGACGTTAATACGCTGCTCGATAACGGAATGCTCGTAAAGAACACCCCCGCCGCAGCGCCCGTCGCAGAAGCAGCAGCACCAGCCGCAGCTCCTGCCGCACCCGCATCGGCTTATACCGACGTCAAGCTGCCCAATATCCGCAAGGTCATCGCGAAATCGATGCACGCGTCGCTTTCCGAAATGGCTCAGCTCACCCTCAACTCCTCATTCGACGCAACGCAGCTTATGGCATACCGCGCGTCGCTCAAGGCTAACGCCGAGAAGCTGGGTCTGCCGAACATCACCTTAAACGATATGGTTATGTACGCCGTCGCAAAGACTATCACCGCTCATAAAGACCTCAACGCTCATTATCTCGCCGACGAGGGCATTATTCGCTATTTTGAGCATTGCAACCTCGGCATGGCGGTCGACACCGACCGCGGTCTGCTGGTCGCGACGATAGCTAATGCCGACACAATGAGCCTTGCCGCTCTCGCTAAGGACTCAAAGAGCCTTGCCAAGAGCGCGCAGGAGGGTTCTATCTCGCCCGATAAGCTCAAGGGCGCTTCCTTCACGGTTTCCAATCTCGGTTCGTTCGGTATCGAGAGCTTCACTCCCGTTATCAATCCTCCGCAGACCGGTATTCTGGGCGTCGATACCATCACCTACCGCGTCAAGGCGGACGGTTCGGCTTATCCGGCGATGGGACTTTCCCTCACCTTCGATCACCGCGCGCTCGACGGCGCTCCCGCCGCTAAATTCCTCAAGGCTCTCTGCGCTAACCTCGAAAATTTCAATCTTCTCATGGCGCTCTAAGGAGATGCGCGGATTTTCATCTTAAAAGACGTAAATTCGCGTGGAGGGAACATAAATAAATGGATAAATATCATTTTAATGTTCCTGTTTCTTTGAGTACCATTATTATACAATTATTAAATTTCTATATAATATTCACTTCGCACTTTGAAAGGACTGGATAATCCACAATGTATGATCTGATTGTACTCGGCGGCGGCCCTGCGGGCTATAATGCTGCCGAAAAAGCCGCTCACGGCGGTATGAAAACCCTGCTTATCGAAGGCAGGGCGCTCGGCGGCGTATGCTTAAACGAAGGCTGCGTTCCGACAAAGACTCTGCTTTATTCTGCAAAAATATATGATTATTCAAAGCACGGCGCTGAATACGGCGTCACCTTCGACGGCGCGAAGATCGATCACGCCGCCGTTATCGACCGCAAGAACCGCGTCGTCAAGACGCTGGTAGGCGGCGTCAAGGCTCAGATGAAGGGTTCGGGCGTCGAGGTCGTGACCGCTTACGGCAAGATCACCGGCAAAAACGCCGACGGCTATACCGTCGCCGCAGGTGATAAGGAATATACCGCAAAGCAGCTGCTTATCTGCACCGGCTCGGTCGCTTCCGTTCCTCCGATACCCGGACTGCGCGAGTCTGTCGCGTCGGGCTTTGCAATGACCAACCGCGAAATTCTCGATATGAAGCGCGTTCCCGAAAAGCTCGTCGTCATCGGCGGCGGCGTTATCGGTCTTGAAATGGCTTCATATTTCAATTCGATCGGCGTCAAGGTCACCGTTATCGAGATGCTCGATCATATCGCCGGTCCTACCGACCGTCAGATAGGCGCTATCCTGCAAAAAAATTACAAGAAAAAGGGAATCGAATTCCTGCTTTCCGCAAAGGTAACCTCGGTCGGCACAAACTGCGTCAACTATGAGATGAACGGCAAGGCTGAATCCGCACCGTGCGACGCCGTGCTCGTTTCAATCGGACGCCGCGCGATGAGCGCCGACATCGGACTCGAAACTATCGGAGTCAAGGTTGAACGCGGCGCGATCGTCACCACCGACGAGATGAAAACCAGCGTTCCCGGCGTCTGGGCGGCGGGCGATGTCAACGGCAAGCTCATGCTCGCTCATACAGCATACCGCGAGGGCGAGGTTGCCGTCAACAATATGCTCGGCAAAAAGGATATGATGAATTACAAATCCGTTCCGAGCGTCATATACACCAATCCCGAGGTCGCGAGCGTCGGCGAAACCAGCGAGAGCATCAAGGAAAAGGGACTGGACGCAAAGGTGCAGACTCTCACCCTCAGCTACAGCGGACGCTATGTCGCTGAAAACGAGGGCGGCGACGGTATCGTCAAGATCATCGTCGACAAGGAGCACAACACCGTTATCGGCGTCCATATGATCGGCAACTATGCTTCCGAGATAATCTACGGCGCCGCTATGATGGTCGAACGCGAGATGCGCGTAGAAAATATCCGCAAATTCGTATTCCCGCACCCCACGGTGGGCGAGGTGATCCGCGAGGCAATGTTCCAGCTTTAACGAAGGCAGGAACGCGGCCTTTTGAAAAAGGTCTGGCGAAAACTTTTATACTACAATATATATATTGTTTGCGCGAATTTGCTTGTGCTTTTGCTGATACATCCAACCCATGCTAATTAATTGTTTACCCTAAAAATTAACATATAAATATAACAAAGGAGATAAAACAAATGCCTAAGAGCCAATATGTAGACCCGCATAAGGTCTTTGAATCCGGTTTTATCAAATTCTCCGATATTCCGGTGTGCCAGTACAATAAAACCCTCGCCGAGGAGCAGAAAATCTATTCCAAAGAGGATATGATGCGCATTTATCACGATATGCGCACCATCCGCGAATTTGAAACCATGCTCAACGAAGTCAAGGTCAAGAGTATGTACAACGGCGTTGAGTACAACAATCCCGGCCCGGCGCATCTTTCCATCGGTCAGGAGGCTTCCGCTGTCGGCGAGGCTTACGCGCTCGATATGAACGACTTCTCGTTCGGCTCTCACCGCAGCCACGGCGAGATTTTAGCAAAATCCCTTTCCTCCATTCAGAAGCTCGACGAAAAGGAGCTTTATGACATAATGAAGGAATTCCTCGGCGGTCAGATACTTTCCATCGTTGAAAAGCATATGCCCAACGCCGATATCAAGGAGCTTGCCAAGGATTTCGTCCTTTACGGCGCTCTCGCTGAGATTTTCGCCCGCACCACAGGCTTCAACAAGGGTCTGGGCGGCTCGATGCACGCTTTCTTCATTCCCTTCGGTCTGATGCCCAACAACGCCATTGTCGGCGGCAGCGGTCCTATCGCCCTCGGCGCGGCTCTTTATAAAAGAAGCAACCACAAGCCCGGCATAGTCGTTGCAAACTCCGGAGACGGCGCTACCGGACGCGGTCCTGTCCTCGAATCGTTCAACTTCGCTTCGATGGATCAGATAACCAAGCTCTGGGGCATGGACGGCAAGTATTCCGACGGCGGAATGCCTATCCTGTTCAACGTATTCGACAACTTCTACGGCATGGGCGGTCAGACCCGCGGCGAAACCATGGGCTTTGATATGGTCGCCCGCCTCGGCGCCGGCTTCAATCCCGAGCAGATGCACGCAGAACGCGTCAACGGCTACGATCCCTTCTCGGTTATCGACGCCGTTACAAGAAAGAAAGAGCTGCTGCTCTCCGGCAAGGGTCCCGCGCTGCTCGACGTCGTAACCTACCGCGTATCCGGTCACTCGCCCTCCGACTCCTCCACCTATCGTACGCCCGAGGAGATTGAAGCGTGGGTCAACGCAGATCCGATCAAGGCTTACCGCGAAAAGATGATTCTCGGCGGCGTTGCTACCGAGGACGAATTCTCCGCTGTCGACGAAGCTATCATCAACCGCATGACCGCGATCATGAAGCTCGCCATCAACGACGATGTTTCGCCCAGAATGAACCTCGATACCAATCCCGACGCCATCGCGTCCATCATGTTCTCCAATCAGAAGGTTCACAGCATGGACACCACCCGCGAAGCCGATATGCTCATGCCCAAGAACGAATGCCCCCGCGTCAAGGAGATTGCAGGCAAGGTTCGTACCGCCAAGGATAAGGACGGCAAGCCCGTTTCCAAGATGAAGCTTTACAATATCCGCGACGGTCTGTTCGAGCCTATCATCGACAAATTCTACGACGATCCCACGCTCATCGCCTATGGCGAGGATAACCGCGACTGGGGCGGAGCGTTCGGCGTTTACAAGAAAATGACCGAAGCCGTTCCTTACCACCGCTTCTTCAACGCGCCGATTTCCGAGTCCGCTATCGTCGGCTCTGCCGTCGGCTACGCAATGTGCGGCGGACGCGCTATCGTCGAGCTTATGTACGCCGACTTCATCGGCTGCGCAGGCGACGAAATCTTTAACCAGATGGCTAAATGGCAGGCAATGTCGGCAGGCATACTCAAGATGCCGATAATACTGCGCGTTTCGGTCGGCTCAAAGTACGGCGCTCAGCACAGCCAGGACTGGACTGCGCTCACCGCTCATATTCCGGGCCTCAAGGTCGTATTCCCGGCAACTCCCGCCGACGCAAAGGGTCTTATGACCAG
>JBAXZA010000003.1:0-18886 GCA_041670545.1 Eubacteriales bacterium
CATCGTCAACCGCATCAAATCCCACATATCCGCTGGTGCGGCTACGCCTACCTTGCTTGGATAGAAACAGCGGCATTAACGAGACTTCATCTTGTATAGTGCGCTCACACGCGGGAGTGCCGCACGCGTCTTGCGCGTCCAAGCGGGGAACGGGGAGTCCGAGGGGTGAGGGGCGCCGCCGCGTCCCGCACCCTTCGGATTCTTCCGCGTAAACCTACGCGAAAACGTCCCGCGCAAAGAACGTCCCCGCGAAAAACGTTCGTGCAAAAAACATAGCCTAACCCCAATCGCCATATTTGGCGAAAACACATATCAAACCGATAAATACGGCGCAAAACGCCGATAAAATAAAAGAGGTGCATCATAATGGCAATACCTGTACCGGAAAAACGAATCGCGGAATTTGAGAAGCTCGGCTTCGGAATGTTCATTCACTGGGGACTTTATTCACAGCTTGGACGCGGCGAATGGATCATGAACATCGGCAAAATCGCGAAGGAGGATTACACTCCCCTCGCAAAAACCTTCACGGCATCGAAATTCGACGCGCGTAAAATCGCCCGCATCGCCAAAAACGCCGGAATGAAGTACATCACCCTCACCACCCGCCATCACGAGGGCTTTTCGCTCTACGATACCAAGGGACTCTGCGATTACGACGTCATGCACACCCCCTGCGGACGCGACCTCATCGCCGAATACGTCGAGGCGTGCCGCGACGAGGGCATCGTGCCGTTCTTCTATCATACGACGCTCGACTGGTATCAGGAGCGCTTCCAGAACGATTTCAAGGGTTATTTGCAATATCTGCGCGATTCCGTGGAAATTCTCTGTACCAATTACGGTAAAATCGGCGGCTTGTGGTTCGACGGCAACTGGAGCCGTCCGAACGACGACTGGGAGGAGGACGCGCTCTACTCGGTCATAAGAAAGCATCAGCCCGACGCCATGATAATCAACAATACCGGACTTTCGGCGCGCGGCGAAGCGGGTAATATACAGCTTGACAGCGTCACCTATGAGCAGGGACGCCCGACTCCGATGAACCGCGACGGCATGAACAAATATTACGCCGCCGAAATGTGCCAGACGATGAACGATCACTGGGGCATCGGCAAGCTCGATTTCAATTATAAATCGCTGCCCGCGCTCATCGAAAACCTCTGCACCTGCCGCAAGGTCGGCGCAAACTATCTGCTCAACGTCGGGCCGACCGGCGAGGGCGAGATCGTTCTCATGCAGCAGGCGCTGCTCGACGGCATCGGCGGCTGGATACGCGCGACCGACCGCGGCGGCGCGTTCTATACCGGTAAACCCTGCGCTCTTTCCGGTCACGGCAAGAATTTTGCGCTTGCCGCAAACGGTAAATATTACCTTTACATACACGACCTCACCGTATCGGGCGATGCAAACGTTACGGTCGAGGAGGGCGGCGCGGGTGTCAAGAGCTTTGACGGCAAAATCGGCGATATCGCGTCGATTGAATGGACTGACAACGGAGAAAAGCTCGAATTTACACAGGACGGCGAAGCGCTGCGCGTTAGCGCCACCGGCTATCCGTACGGCAGCAGTCTCGTCGTGCGTGTCGCCGAGGTCACTCTCAAATAATGAGAGGATACGGGGGGACGCGAGGGGACGCGGCTTTTTCGCGAAAAAGCCTGGCAAAAAGCTTTTGTTGAGGGGTTATTTTATTTTTTGATAGCGGAAAGCTATTGTATTTGGAATTATGTAATATGCATGCGGTTTTTACATTTTTATCATATTTGTTCATCAACCGTTTGCCGTCAGCAACCGCATAAAATGAACACATCGAGCGTCAGCGAGCCCGCGTGCGGCTCACTTCACCCGACCCGGAGGGAAAATGCGGCATTAACGAGTACTCCACCCGACTCACGTATGTTATACGCGTGAGCCGCACATCGCTGCGCGTCCAAGCGGGGAACGGGGAGTCTGAGGGGTGAGGGGCGCCGCTGCGTCCCCCATCCCTCAGGTTCGTAAGCGTAAACATATTTTACACCATAGACGTAATGGCGCGGCGTATGTAAAATTAAAAATTCTCAAACAAGCCTAATACTAAGTTCTTTGCGCAAGCTTTATCTAAGCCGGTGCGCAAACCGTCATGAAAAGCCGCGGCTCTCATGATATATTGGTAATAAAAACAAAGGAAGATTATTGTGTACGATTTCAAATCACAGCTCGCGCTGCGGGCATATGAATATTTTCTTGAAATAATGAAGATTCCGCGCGGTTCTGGCAACGAGGACGGCATCGCGGATTGGCTCTGTGAATTTGCCGCCGAAAACGGAATCGAGTGCGCGCGCGACGAGTTCAACAACGTTTTTATGATCCGCCCCGGTGAGGGTGAAGCGGTGCTGCTCCAGTCGCACAGCGATATGGTATGCGAAAAAAACCGCGGCACCGAGCATGATTTTGAGCGCGATCCCATCGAGCCGGTTTTTGACGGCGAATATCTTACCGCCCGCGGCACTACCCTCGGCGCGGACGACGGCGTCGGTATGGCGATGTCGCTTGCGGCGCTCACCTCCGGCGATATCAAGCGTCCGCTCGAAGCGCTTTTCACCTCCGACGAGGAGGTCGGCATGATCGGCGCGAACAATTTTGATTATTCGCGCATTAAGGCGCGAAAGCTGGTAAATCTCGACAGCGAAACCGACGGCGAAGCGGTCATAAGCTGCGCGGGCGGCGTCCGCGATACCTTTTCGCTCGATTATGACGTCATGCCGACAGCCGGAAAGCTGCTGCGGATAAACGTCGGCGGACTGCTCGGCGGTCACAGCGGCACCGAGATAAACGCCGGACGCGTCAACGCGATCCGCCTTATGGGGCGCACGCTGGCAATGCTTTACGCCGACACTCCGTTCAATCTCATCTCGCTCACCGGCGGCATGAAAAGCAACGCGATACCGCGCGAATGTGAAGCTGTTATCGCCGTCTGCGATATCGCTCGCGCGGCAGATATAACGGCGTCGCTCGAATGCGCCGTTCGCAGTGAATTAAAGGGTCTTGAGGAAGAAAAGAAGCTGAGTCTGCGCTGTGCAAAGGTAAAGGCGTCGGAAGCGGAAAAATATCCCGAAATGCTGACGCTGCACGATACCAGCCGTCTGATATCGCTTCTGACGCTCGCTCCCTGCGGCGTTATAAACGAACGCGGCGGCTTTGTGATAACCTCGACGAATATCGGCGTTATAGCGCAGGACACCGCCGCACGCCGCATCGATGCGCTGTTTGAGAGCCGCTCGTCTGTATCGAGCGAGCTTGACGAGCTTATTATGCGGCTCGACCGGCTGTCTCACGTTTTAGAAATCGGCGTATCGCACAGCTCGCGCTATCCAGGCTGGCAGCTTGAGCGAGATACACCGCTGCAAAAGGCTTATATCAAAGCCTGCGCCGAGGTTTATCCCGAGGGCTTCGTTTCGGCGATGAGCGCGCTTCACGCCGGGCTTGAATGCGGACTTATCAAGGGCAGAATACCGGATATGGATATGATTTCCATCGGCGCGACGGTGACCGGCGGACATACGCCCGACGAAACGCTCTCCCTGTCCTCGCTCGACACAACGGCTCATGTGCTGCGTCAGCTGCTGATATAATTTCGTCGAACTCACGTTGAATACAGTGCGTATTCCACACAATTCCTCACATGACCGGAGTAAACAACATGAAAAAACAAATATTGTTCATAGGCATATCGATGCTGCGCGGCGGAACAGAAAAAGCGTTTATTTCGATGGCGCAGGCGCTCGATTTTGAGCATTATGACTACACGCTGCTGCTTGCACGCGGCGACGGTCCGCTCATGGGCGAGCTGCCCCCACAGATAAAGGTCGAGATTCTCCCCTCGTGCGGCGATATGTTCCTGCTGTCCGGAAAAAACGCTTATAAGACCATATCCGAAAGCATAATTAAGCCGCATCCGGCGGCGGTGCTCGACGTCGCGCCGTATTTTCTGCGTCTGCTTATCAGCCGTGGGAAACGCGCTTATAACGCCACAAAAATGTGGATAGAGCTGATGAAAAAGTACGCGCCCGAATATCACCCCGAAACCGTATATGACGCAGCCGTGGCGTATTGGGGCGACCGCACTATGTTTTATATGATCGACAAGGTGAGGGCAAAACGTAAAATAACGTGGCTGCACTTCGATTACGGCAATCCTCCGCGCGACGATTCGCTCTATCTGCCGTATTTTGAAAAATGCGACCGTATCGTCACCGTATCGAAATCGGTCGACGAAGCGCTTCGCTCGCATTTGCCGTCGGTCGCGCCGAAATGCGTCGAAATGGACAATATTCTGAACGTCACGCTCATACGCCGGCTCGCGCTCGAGGGGGAGAGCTTTCCCGATGCGCGTTTCGAGGGCAAGCGCATACTTTCGGTCTGCCGCATAAGCGAGCAGAAGGGAATCGACTTCATTATTCCGGTTCTTGCAAGACTGCGCGCCGAAAAATATAACGTGCGGTGGTATATAGTCGGCCCGGCGGATGAGGATTATAAAAATTCGATAATCGAAGCCGCGCTCGACGGCGGTGTCGCCGATATGCTCATTCTCATCGGCGCGCGCGATAATCCCTATGCCTATGTGCGCGACGCCGACATCTTCGCACTGCCGTCGCGCTACGAGGGCAAGCCCATCACCGTCGAGGAGGCTAAAGCATTGTTCAAGCCCATCGTCTGCTCAAACTATGTTTCGGCGGACGAACAGCTTGACGGCGGACGGCTCGGCGTCATTTGTCCCATCGGCGCGGAGGGACTGTACGGCGGCGTAAAACGTCTGCTCGACGATGAGCGGCTATGCGACAAATTCACCGTCCGCTTGTCACATGAGAAATTCGGCAACAAGGACGAAATATCCAAATTTTACGATTTGATCGGGCAATGACGCCGTTTTGCACCGGCGGATATCATGGCGCGAATGTAAATATTGTGTGAACAATATGATGTAATATCGGCGAAGCCTTGCAATTTAAAGCGTAATATGATATAATACTCCTGTTTGAGCGCCGAAACATAAGGCGCCGTGATCAGGACGGTCCTCTGCCATGCTCGGCACGAACGTCCGTAATTTAAGGAGGAAGCCACAATGGATCTTATCAAGGCTTTTACAAGCGAGCAGCTTAAGAAGGAAATTCCCCAGTTCAACATCGGCGATACCGTCCGCGTTTACAACAAAATCAAAGAGGGTACGCGCGAGAGAATTCAGATTTTCGAGGGTACCGTTATTTCCAAGCACGGCGGCGGAATCTCCGAAACCTTCACCGTCAGACGCGTCACCTACGGCTGCGGAGTCGAGAAAACATTCCCGATCCACTCCCCGAACGTTGACAACGTTGAGGTTATCCGCAACGGTAAAGTCAGACGCGCAAAGCTCTACTATCTCCGCGACAGAGTCGGCAAGCGTTCCAAGGTCAAGGAGCAGATATAAGCTCCGGCTGCCCTACGCCGCGTGAAAGCGCGGACAGAATTTTTATTCTGTCCGCGCTTTTTTATTTTCACCTCAGAATAAATATCCCGCCGCAATGAAGCGTCCGCCGTAAAAAATCGCCCGAAACCGTTTACATACGCGGCGAGGTGTGCTATAATGCTTTTACCGTTTAAAATAAAAAATTGCGGCACGGAGGTTTACATATTATATGAAACTCGAAAAAATCAAACTTTGGGAAAACGGCACACCGCTTTACGAGCCGTCGTACGGTCAGCCCGAAACGACGATAACGCCTTATATCGCCGACAGCGCGTCTCCGGTCGGAGCGGTTATCGTTCTGCCGGGCGGCGCTTACTGCATGAGGGCTGATCACGAGGGCGAACCTGTCGCGATGATGCTCAACGCCGCCGGAATATCGGCGTTTGTGCTCGATTACCGCGTCGCGCCCTATAAATATCCCGCCGCGCTGCTCGACGCCCGCCGCGCCGTCCGCTATGTCCGCAAAAACGCCGGAAAATTTAACGTAAAGCCAGACAAAATAGGCATACTTGGCTTTTCGGCGGGAGGACATCTCGCCGTCACTGCGATCGAGCAGTTTGACTACGGAATGAGCGCCGGCGAAGCGTCCGACGATATCGACCTCGTATCAAGCCGCCCAGACGCCGGAATATTGTGTTATCCGGTCGCGTCGCTGCGCGAATATACGCACACCGGCTCACGCGATAACCTGCTCGGAGTACCCGCAGACCCCGCGCTTGTGGATAAGCTGTCCGCCGAGGTGTCGGTGCGCGGCGATATGCCGCCTGTGTTCATGTGGCATACCGCGGAGGACAACGGAGTGCCGGTGCAGAACTGCCTTCACCTCGCCTGCGCTATGTCCGCCAAGAAGCTGCCCTATGAGCTTCACGTCTTTCCATACGGCCCGCACGGACTCGGTCTTGCGCAGCAGCTTCCGAACGTCGCCCAGTGGTCGCCGCTGCTCTGCGAGTGGCTTCATATGTACGAATTCTGATACGCCTCCGGCGATTTAATTGTCCGAAAAAAAAGATAAAACACGAAATTGAAACTCCGTATTTGGCGTTTGTTTCGTGTTTTTTTATTTTATCATCAGGATGCCGCACACAAAAACGTCCGCCATACATACGCAGCGACAATATTTTCCTTCCTATTATTATATATAATGCTGAGCGGTATTATTCTTAATATATCCGCAAAAAAGCGGCTGGCAGACGACATATGCGAGTAAATAAACGATAGCGTTGTTCAAAATATTTATTGTGAACAAAATGTAAAAACACGCAATATTCTCTTGCAATTTTGCGCATTGTATAGTACAATAGTAAAGCTTGATGTGCGATGATGCGAAAGGTTGCCCGATACTCGGTCGGGGGAATTTTCGCGGAGTATGTCCGCGGCGGAGCTTGATCGCACCGCCATAAAGCGGGCGGCAGGCATATGACTTTTGATAAAATGCGGTTTATGCCGCTTGAACACACGGCAATCGGTGCAATAGCGTCCGAAACACCGTGCAGGATCGTGGGATTTGTCCCGCGTTTTTATATGGGCAGTCGAGGAACGCCCGGCAGGTTGTCACGAGCGCAAGCCCGTGCCCGCCTGAGAAAAGGCATATGCGGCCCCGTTTAAATCGGGACGGAGCAAGCACCCGTCCCGAGCCGGAAGCATATTCCGGAAAACCGCTCCATTTGAGAAAGTAGCAGGAGCGGACAAGCCGGAAGCGATATCCGGGAAAATATTTAAAGGAGGCAAAAACCAAGTGGCAGTTAAGGAAAAACTCAGAATCAGACTGAAGAGCTACGATCACACCCTGATTGATTCGGCAGCAGAGAAGATTGTTGAAACCGCAAAGCGCAACGGCGCCGCAGTTTCCGGTCCTATCCCGCTTCCCACCGATAAGGAGATCGTCACCATCCTCCGCGCCGTCCATAAATACAAGGACAGCCGTGAGCAGTTTGAAATGCGCACCCACAAGAGACTGATCGATATCCTCAAGCCCTCTGAAAAGGCAGTCGAATCGCTCATGAGTCTTGAGCTTCCCGCAGGCGTTGAAATCGAGATCAAGCTTTAATCCGAATTAGTATGTCCTTCCGTGAGGACGGGCATACAAAGCGGAGCTGAGCGCAGTCCAATTTCCCAGCAGCGGAAAGAAAAACAAGCAAAATTTTGCCGCATCAGCACCGGAATATGTCATTGACGCGGGGCGCTAATCCGTCCCGGCGTCCGAAGTATAAATGCGGCAACGTTTTACGTCATGTTTACCGTGAAAGCGGCAAACCAATAACTAAAACAGGAGGAAAAACCCAAATGAAAAAAGGTATTATCGGCAAGAAGATCGGCATGACCCAGATTTTCGACGAGATGGGCAACTCCATCCCGGTAACCGTCATCGAAGCCGGCCCCTGCGTGGTCAGCCAGGTAAAGACGACTGAAAGCGACGGCTACAATGCATTACAGCTCGGCTTTGAGGACATTTCTGAAAAGAAGCTCTCCAAGCCCGAAGCAGGTCACTTCAAAAAGAACGGCACAGCAATGAAAAAGCACCTCAAGGAGTTCCGCCTTGACGACATTTCCGGTTTTAAAGTAGGCGATACCGTCACCGCCGACATATTTGCGGCAGGTGAAAAGGTCGACGTTACCGGCGTCACCAAGGGACGCGGCTTCACAGGCGCTGTCAAGCGCTGGGGCAATCACATTCTTCGCATGACGCACGGCACCGGTCCTATCCACCGTCAGGTCGGCTCCATGGGCGCTAACTCAAGCCCGTCGCGCGTGTTCAAGAATAAGAAGATGGCCGGACAGTACGGCAACGAGCAGGTCACCGTTCTCAATCTTGCAGTTGCAAAAATCGACGCGGAAAAGAACATCATCGCGGTACGCGGAGCTATCCCCGGCGCGAAGAACGGCATTGTGTTCGTCCGCAACAGTGTTAAAGCGTAAGCGGAAGGAGGAGTAACTAATGCCTAATTTTAAGGTAGTTGATATGGCGGGCAAGGAGGTCGGCTCCATCGCTCTCAGCGATGCAGTTTTCGGCGCCGAGGTCAATGCCGCAGTTCTCCATGCCGCGGTTCGCGCATACCTGATGAACCAGAGACAGGGAACACAGTCTACATTAACGCGCACAGAAGTCTCCGGAGGCGGCAGAAAGCCGTGGAGACAAAAGGGTACCGGCCGCGCAAGACAGGGCTCGACACGTTCGCCTCAGTGGACACACGGCGGCGTAGCGCTCGGCCCGAAGCCGCGCACTTATAAAATATCGCTCAACAAGAAGGTTAAGCGCATCGCAATCCAGAGCGCTCTCTCCGCAAAGGCAGCCGCAGGCGAGATAATCGTTATCGACGCTATTTCGGCAAACGAGTACAGAACCAAGGTCATGGCCGGTATGCTTTCAGCAGTCGGCGCAGGCAAGAAATCGCTCGTAGTCCTCGGCGGAATCGACGATAAGGTTATCCGCAGCATGGCGAATATCCCCGGTGTTAAGACCGTACAGGCCGACAGCATCAACGTCTATGACATCCTGAACTGCAATACGTTCATTATGGCAAAGACCGCCGCGGAGAAGATCGAGGAGGTATATGCTTAAATGAAAAGCGCACAAGATATCATAATCCGCCCCGTGATCACCGAAGCGTCCATGGCAGGAATCGAAGCCAAGAGATACGTTTTCGAGGTCGCGAAGAGCGCGACGAAGCCTGAGATCGCAGCAGCGGTCACAGAGCTTTTCAAGGTCAGCGTCGCTGACGTCAACACCATCAACATGAAGAAGAAACCCAAGAGACTCGGCGTTCACGCAGGTTATACCGGCGAGTGGAAAAAGGCGATAGTAACACTTAAGCCCGATTCCAAGACCATCGAGTTCTTCGACGGTATGAACTGAGTAGGAGGAGGGACTTAAAATGGCAGTTTTCAAATACGAGCCCACGACTCCGGCGAGACGTCACATGGCTGTTCCGTCGTTTGACGAAATTACTAAGTCGACGCCCGAAAAAAGTCTTATACACATTTTAAAGAAGAACGCCGGACGCAACAGCTACGGTAAGATCACCGTCCGTCACCAGGGCGGCGGCAACAAGCGCAAATACCGTATAATCGACTTCAAGCGCGCAGATACCGCGGCTCCGTCCGTCGTCAGCGCCGTTGAATACGATCCTAACCGCACATCCTATATAGCGCTCCTCGCGGACGACGCGGGAACCAAGCGCTACATCATCGCTCCCGAAGGAATTTCGGTCGGCGATAAGATCTACACCGGTCCTGACGCGGACATCAAGCCTGGCAACACGCTTCCGCTCGCTAACATTCCGGTAGGTACCGTAATCCATAACATCGAGCTGTATCCCGGCAAGGGCGCTCAGCTCGTCCGCAGCGCCGGCGCCGCAGCTCAGCTCATGGGCAAGGAAAACGGCATGGCGCAGATCCGCCTCCCCTCAGGTGAATACCGTCTTATTCGTCTTGACTGCAAGGCGACGATCGGTAATGTCGGCAACGGCGAACACGACATCATCAAGATCGGTAAGGCCGGCAAAAATCGTCACAGAGGCATCCGCCCGAGCGTCCGCGGTTCGGTTATGAACCCGTGCGACCATCCTCACGGCGGCGGCGAAGGCCGTGCTCCTGTCGGACGTCCGTCCCCTGTAACCCCGTGGGGCAAGCCTACCAACGGTTACAAGACGCGTGACAAGAAGAAGAAGACCGATAAGTTCATCGTAAAACGCAGAAACGGTAAATAAGAAGGAGGCAGGATATAAATGAGCAGAAGTCTTAGAAAAGGACCGTTCGTAGAGGCTAAGCTTTACAGCCGTATAGAGGCTATGAATGCGCAGAACTCAAAACAGGTCGTAAAGACATGGTCGAGAGCTTCCACAATATTTCCCGAGTTTGTAGGACATACAATAGCGGTTCACGACGGCAGAAAACACATTCCGGTATATATCACAGAGGACATGGTAGGTCATAAGCTCGGCGAGTTCGCCCCGACAAGAACCTTCCGCGGCCACTCCGGATCAAAAACATCCAACAGCGGCAAGTAATCCTGACGCCGGACAAGCGTTTCTGCATTCAGGTACGCGAAAGCCGAAAATTCGGTTGAGCGTGAAAAATAAATACCGCTTGCGGAAGGCGGGAGGGCTGTATGCCCCCTGCGCCGTCCGTTAATTAACTTAGGAGGTATAATCAGCAATGGAAGCTAAGGCTATCCTTAAAAACGCGCGCATTTCGCCGCGTAAGGTTCAGATAGTACTCGACCTCATCAGAGGCAAGGACACCGATACAGCTATGGCTATTCTCAAGAACACTCCCAAGGCTGCATCCGAGCTTCTCATTAAGGTACTCAAGAGCGCCTGCGCCAACGCCGAGAACAATTTCTCGATGGATCCCGCTAAGCTCTATGTATCCGAGTGCTTCGTATGCCCCGGTCCCACTCTCAAGAGAATGAGAGCGAGAGCGAAGGGAAGCGGCGCGCAGATTTTAAAGCGCACCAGCCATATGACAATAGTCGTTTCCGAAAAGGAAGATAAGTAAGGGAGGCAAAGTGCCGAATGGGTCAAAAGGTTAATCCGCACGGTCTCCGTGTCGGTGTTATCAAAGATTGGGATTCAAGATGGTTCGAGAAGGACGAAAAGTTCGGCGATACTCTTGTATCCGATTATAAATTAAGAAGCGCGCTTAAGAAACAGCTTCAGGGCGCAGGCGTCCCGAAGATAGAAATCGAACGCGACGCTATGAGAGTCAGAGTTTTCGTTCACTGCGCAAAGCCCGGCATGGTAATCGGCCGCGGCGGCTCGGAGATCGATAAGCTCAAGGCTCAGATCGAAAAAATGGTCGGCAGACCGGCCGCAGTCAACGTTATTGAGGTAAAGCAGCCTGACCTCAACGCTCAGCTCGTTGCTGAGAACATCGCAGGACAGCTCGAGCGCCGTATAGCGTTCCGCCGCGCGATGAAGATGGCTATCGCAAGAACAATGAAGCTTGGCGCAAAGGGTATCAAGATATCCTGCGGCGGACGTCTTAACGGCGCCGAAATCGCGCGCACCGAGCATTATCACGAGGGTACTATTCCGCTGCAGACTCTGCGCGCTGACATCGATTACGGCTTCTGGGAGGCTACCACCACCTACGGTAAGATCGGCGTCAAGGTTTGGATCTACAAGGGCGAGGTTCTTTCGGGAACTAAGACCGGCGGAAGAGCTGCTATCGAAGCGGCTGCACGCGCAGCGGCTAACGATGGCGATCGTCGTGACCGCCGTGACCGCCGCGACAATCGCACCGGCGGACGCGGAGGCTTCGGCGGCAACAACAACCGCACGGGCGGCGGCTATAACAGCGGCAACCGCACAGGCGGCGGCTTTGGCGGCAACAATAACCGCACAGGCGGCGGCTATAACAGCGGCAATCGCACAGGCGGCGGCTTTGGCGGCAACAATAACCGCACAGGCGGTTATAACGGCGGCAATCGTACCGGCGGCTATAACGGCGGCAACCGCACCGGCGGCTATAACAACGGCGGCAGCCAGACGAACAGCTTCAACGGCAGCAACCGTGCTCCGGGTTTCACGAGTAACAACAATAACAATACCGCAGCAGACGCGGCAAATAACGCAGACAGGGGGACGAATAGCAATGTTAATGCCCAAAAGATCTAAATACCGTCGCGTACATCGCGGCAGAATGAAGGGCAAGGCACTGCGCGGCAATACGCTGACCTACGGAGAGTTTGGTCTCGTAGCGCTTGAGCCCGCCTGGATTACCTCGAATCAGATCGAAGCAGCCCGTATTGCAATGACGCGTTACATCAAGCGTGGCGGTCAGGTCTGGATCAAAATATTCCCCGATAAGCCCGTAACACAGAAGCCCGCTGAGACCCGAATGGGTTCCGGTAAAGGCTCGCCCGAATACTGGGTATCGGTCGTTAAGCCGGGCAGAGTAATGTTTGAGATGGGCGGAGTTTCGCTTGAGGACGCAAAGGAAGCAATGCGTCTTGCAGGCTACAAGCTGCCTATCAAGACGAAGTTCATAGCTAAGGAAAACGCGTCCGAAGCTGCCGAGGAGGTATAAGCGTGAAGGTTAAGGATATGAATGAAATGACACCGGCTGAGCTTGAAGCTAAGCTGAAGGAGCTTAAAGGTGAGCTTTTTAACCTCCGCTTCCAGAATGCAATCAACCAGCTCGACAACCCGCACAAGATCGCGGATGTCAAGAAGGATATCGCCCGCGTAATGACTGTTCTTCACGAGAAGAAAAACGCATAAGGGATAAGAGAGGAGAAAAGTCATGAACGAAACAACTAACAGCGAGCGCAGTCTGAGAAAATCACGCACCGGCAAGGTAATATCCAACAAAATGGATAAGACCATTGTGGTGGACGTTGTGGACAGCGTAAAGCATCCAGTCTACGGCAAGGTCATCAAGCGTACGCTCAGACTTCACGCGCATGATGAGAACAACGAGTGCAATATCGGCGATACAGTCGAGGTCATGGAGACCCGCCCGTTGTCCGCTACTAAAAGATGGCGCCTGGTTGAGATCATAGAGAAAGCTAAGTAAGGTTACCGTTTACCGGTAATCGGTTAAGGAGGATAAACGCACCGTGATACAGCAGCAATCGTTAATGAAAGTCGCCGACAACACCGGCGCCAAGGAACTCATGTGTATACGCGTGCTCGGCGGTACAGGCCGCAGATATGCAAATATCGGCGACGTGGTAGTTTGTGCGGTCAAGAAAGCAGCTCCCGGCGGTCAGGTC
Organism: Eubacteriales bacterium; assembly: GCA_041670545.1. Classification (GTDB taxonomy): domain Bacteria; phylum Bacillota; class Clostridia; order Oscillospirales; family CAG-272; genus JBAXZA01. The sequence goes on from JBAXZA010000003.1 coordinate 13,200, forward strand.
AAAAAGGGCCAGGTCGTCAAGGCCGTAATCGTCAGAAGCGTAAAGGGTGTCAAGCGTACCGACGGGTCCTACATCAAGTTTGATGAGAACGCCGCGGTTATAATAAAAGAAGATAAGAACCCTACCGGAACCCGTATCTTTGGCCCGGTCGCCAGAGAACTCCGCGAGAAGGATTATCTGAAGATATTATCCCTTGCGCCTGAAGTACTGTGAGACGGAGGGTATAAGGAAGTAATGGAAAACACAAACAAGAAGCTCAGCGTTCGCCGCGATGATACAGTTATCGTAGTTTCCGGCGACGATAAGGGCAAAAAGGGCAAGGTTGTTGAGGTTTCCCCCAAGGAAGGCAAGATCATCGTCGAGGGCGTCAACAAGGTCAAGAAGCACACCAAGCCGCGCCGTCAGGGCGAAGTCGGCGGAATAGTAGAGGCCGAGGGCGCAATTTACGCCTGCAAGGTTCAGCTCTACTGCGCCAAGTGCGCAAAGGGTGTCCGCACGGCTCATAAGATCGAGGACGGCAAGAAAATAAGAGTATGCGCCAAGTGCGGCGCAAAACTCTGATGCGGAGGTACAGGTAAAAAATGGCAAGACTTAAGGATTTATACAAGGCTGAGGTTGCTCCCGCATTAATGAAGAAATTCAACTATAAGAGCCCCATGCAGATCCCGCGCTTCGAGAAAATCGTTGTCAACGTCGGCTGCGGCGACGCCAAGGATAACGCCAAGGTTATTGACAGCGTAATCGAGGAGATCACGATGATCACCGGTCAGAGAGCGGTCGCTACCACAGCTAAGAAATCAGTCGCTAACTTCAAGCTCCGCGAGGGCATGAAGATCGGCGTCAAGGTAACTCTTCGCGGCGACAGAATGTTTGAATTCATGGACAGACTGTTCAACTTCTCTCTCCCCCGTGTCCGCGATTTCAAGGGTATTAACCCCAACGCGTTCGACGGCAGAGGCAACTACTCCCTCGGTCTGAAGGAGCAGCTTATATTCCCTGAGATCGAGTACGATAAGGTAGAGAAGATACGCGGCATGGACATCGCGTTTGTTACCACGGCAACGACCGATGAGGAAGCACGCGAGCTGCTCACCATGATGGGCGCACCGTTCTCTAAATAAGGAGGAGTAGTAAAAGTGGCAAAGAAGTCGATGATTTTAAAGCAGCAGGCGGAGCCTAAGTTCTCCACGAGAGCTTACAACCGCTGCAAGATCTGCGGCCGTCCCCACGGCTATCTCCGCAAATACGGCGTATGCCGTATCTGCTTCCGTGAGTTAGCTTATAAAGGCGAAATTCCCGGTGTAAGAAAAGCATCCTGGTAAAAAAACGCGCCGCAGCGCGACAGTGTAAATGCAAATTACATTTATGCGGCTCACACGTTTGATTTTCGTTTGAGCGTCGTCTGTGAGCACGGTTTAAGACAGTTTTCGGAGATATCCGCAGCTGATACGATGAATAAATTTATTAACAACATAATAAATGAATAAATTCGGTCAAAACTTTAAGGATACCGCGAAAACCGTATAGATGGGATCTCTTTTTCACCAGAAAAAGGAACGCCCGGCAGAGATTAAGTAAAAAAGCATCGGAAGGAGAACGGTGGTAAGTTGATACTCCGCCCCGTTCTAACCGTCGATGGAGCGCCGCAGCGGCACAGCCGCCCGCCGGCAAAACATTATTAGGAGGATATATAAAAATGCAAATGTCAGACGTTATCGCTGATATGCTCACCCGTATCAGAAACGCAAGCAACGCCAAGCATGAAAGCGTTGATGTTCCCGCTTCCAACATGAAGAAGGCTATCGCGGACATCCTCACAAACGAAGGCTACATCAGAAGCTATTCGGTTATCGAGGACGGCAAGCAGGGCGTCATCCGCATCACCTTAAAATATGTCGGCAAGCAGAAGGTTATCCAGGGTATCCGCCGCGTATCGAAGCCCGGTCTTCGTATATACTCGGGTGCTGAGGATATGCCTCGCGTCATGAACGGCCTCGGCATCGCGATTGTCTCAACATCCAAGGGTATTATGACCGATAAAAAAGCCAGAGTTGAAAATGTTGGCGGCGAAGTTCTCGCCTTTGTTTGGTAATATAGGAGGAATAGTATAATGTCAAGAATCGGAAGAATGCCGATAGCTGTTCCGGCGGGAGTCGATGTAAAAATCGAGGACGGCAACCTTGTTACCGTAAAAGGAAAGCTCGGAACTCTCACCCACAAGCTCAATCCGGCAATGAAAATAACACAGGAGGGCGACGTTATCCACGTTACCCGTCCTACCGACGAAGATCAGGACAGAGCGCTTCACGGTCTGACCCGCACACTCGTCAACAACATGATCGTCGGCGTCACAGAGGGCTACACAAAGTCGCTCGAGATCGTCGGCGTCGGCTACCGTGCCGCCAAGCAGGGCAAAACACTTGTTCTCAACCTCGGTCACTCCCATGATATCCGTTTTGAGGAGAAGGACGGCATTACCTTTGACGTTCCCACCGCAAACAATATAACGGTCAAGGGTATATCGAAGCAGATGGTCGGTCAGATCGCGGCTCAGATCCGTGAAAAAAGACCGCCTGAGCCCTACCTCGGCAAGGGTGTCAAGTACGCTGGCGAGAAGATTCGCCGCAAGGCCGGCAAGACCGGTAAATAAGGAAAGGAGTGGACCTAAATGGTATCGAGAAAAGACAGTAATGCTGCTCGCATTAAAAGACACACCCGTGTCAGAGCCAAAATCTCCGGTACGACCGAGAGACCGCGTCTGTGCGTATACCGCTCGAACGCCAATATTTCCGCGCAGATCATCGACGATATCCGCGGCGTGACCATCGCTTCGGCTTCCACCCTTGAAAAAGATTTTGAGGGAAACGGCTCCAACAAGGAAGCCGCTCGCAAGGTGGGCGCTATGCTCGCTGAAAGAGCAAAGGCTGCCGGAATTGAAACTATCGTATTCGACCGCAGCGGCTATCTCTATCACGGACGCGTTTCCGAGCTCGCCGAGGGCGCGCGCGAAGGCGGACTCAAATTCTAATCGGAGGTAATGAAAAGAAATGGTTAAAAAAATAGATGCGTCCACGCTCGACCTCCAGGAAAAGAACGTCGTAGTAAAGCGCGTATCCAAAACCGTTAAAGGCGGCCGTATAGCTCGTTTCACAGCTATCATGGTTGTTGGCGACGGCGCGGGTCACGTCGGCTACGGTCTCGGCAAGGCTGCCGAGGTTCCGGAGGCAATCCGCAAGGCTATCGAAGACGCAAAGAAGAACGTTATCGAAGTATCGCTCAAGGGCAACACGATTCCTCACCAGGTTATCGGCGAGTTCGGCGCGGGCAAAGTCCTGCTGATACCGGCTCCCGAAGGAACTGGAGTTATCGCGGGCGGCACAGTCCGTGCTGTCGTCGAGATGGCCGGAATCAAGAATATCCGTGCAAAGTGCCTGCGTTCGTCCAACCCGACAAACGTCGTCAAGGCGACCTTCGAGGGACTGCGTTCCCTGCGTTCGGCCGAAGAAGTAGCGAAGATGCGCGATATAAGCGTTGAAGCGCTCAAGGGCTGAGAAAGGACGACGCAAAAATGAAAAACGTAAAAATTATACTCGTAAAGAGCCTCATCGGCGCTAAACCCAATCAGAAGGCTACCGCAGCTTCCTTAGGTCTGACAAAGATCGGCGACATTAACGTCGTCGCGGACGACGCAGTCCTCGCCGGCAAGCTCAGAGTCATCGGTCATCTCGTCGAAAAGGCAGACGCGTAAAGGCTGTCGCGTTTACGCGAGGAATATTAATTAAGGAGGATACAAAATTGAAGCTCCATGAATTATCTCCGGCTGCCGGCTCGACTAAAGACGCATGGCGTAAGGGCCGTGGAATCGGCTCGGGCAACGGCAAGACCGCAGGCAAGGGTCATAAAGGTCAGAACGCACGCTCCGGCGGCGGTGTACGCCCCGGATTCGAAGGCGGTCAGATCCCGCTTTACAGAAAGCTTCCTAAGAGAGGCTTCCACAACATTTTCGCAACCGAATACGCTATAATCAACGTATGCGACCTCGACAAGTTCGAGGACGGCGCTGTCATCGACCTCGAGTCGCTGCTCGGCTGCGGAAAAATCTCTAACGGCAAGGCCGGACTCAAAATTCTCGGAAACGGAAATATCACCAAAAAGCTTACAGTCAAAGCTGCGGTCTTTTCGGCTTCCGCTAAAGAAAAGATAGAAGCGGCGGGCGGAAAAGCAGAGGTGGTATGACGTGCTGCAAACTCTGAAGAATGCATGGAAGGTACCGGAGCTGCGTAACAAACTTCTGTTCACGCTCATGATAATCGTTCTGTATCGGATAGGCGCGGTTATCCCCGTGCCGTTCGTATCGAGCGAAATGCTCCAGACGATCATGGCTCAGGGCGGCGGTTCTATGTTTCAGTATCTCAACATACTGTCAGGCACGGCATTTTCGAGAGCAACACTCTTCGCGCTTTCAATTTCCCCGTATATCAACGCTTCCATCATAATGCAGCTCCTTACCATCGCCATTCCCGCTCTTGAGAAAATGCAGAAGAGCGGCGAGGACGGACGCAAAAAGATCACGCAGATCACCCGTTATGTTACGGTTGCTCTCGGTCTTGTCACCGCATATGGCTATTATATGTACATGAGAAGCAATAATGTTCTCACGAACAAAACCGTATTTGCAGCGCTCGTCATCATCGCCTGCTACAGCGCCGGCGCCGCACTCATCATGTGGCTCGGTGAGAAAATCAACGAAAGCGGTATCGGCAACGGTATCTCGATGATACTTTTCGCGAACATAGTCGCGAGCGGAACGACCATCGCTTCCATGCTCGTAAGCTATGTGCAGACCTATAAGATAGGCGGCATCTTCATCGATCTCGCCATCGTAGTGGTCGCAGTCGCGATAGTCACCTTCGTCGTATTCGTAACAAACAGCGAGCGCCGTCTTCCCGTCCAGTACGCGAAGAAGGTCGTCGGCCGCAAGATGTACGGCGGTCAAAGCTCCAATCTGCCTCTCAAGCTCAATATGAGCGGAGTTATGCCGATTATCTTTGCCAACTCCATCGTTGCGATCCCCTCGACCATCGCGCTCATCTTCCCCCCCAAGTCCGGCGGCTTCTGGGATAAGCTCAACGGCTTCTTAGGCTATACGTCGTGGTTCTACGCGCTGATATTCTTCATACTTATCATTGCGTTCGGCTACTTCTACGTTGCGATCTCGTTCAATCCGATCGAGGTTTCCAACAACCTTAAGAAAAACGGCGGCTTTATTCCCGGTATCCGTCCCGGCAAGCCCACCTCTGACTACATCACAAGGGTACTCAACAGAATCACCCTCATCGGTTCGCTTTTCCTCGGCTTTATCGCAGTGTTCCCGCTTGTCGTCAATATGGCGAGCGGCTCCTCGCTCGGCTCGATAGCGTTCGGCGGCTCCTCGCTGCTCATCGTCGTCGGCGTTGCGCTCGAGACTGCGCGTGAGCTTGAGGGTCAGATGACAATGCGTCATTACAAGGGCTTCCTCGAATAAAAAGCGTTCCTTGCGGAACGCTTGGAACATTGCGAATCGCAATGTTCAGCTCGCACAGACTTGATTTTGTGAAGGCGTTCCTTGCGGAACGCTTGGAACATTGCGAATCGCAATGTTCAGCTCGCACAGACTTGATTTTGTGAAGGCGTTCCTTTAGGAACGC
>JBAXZA010000004.1:0-18227 GCA_041670545.1 Eubacteriales bacterium
GAGCCGCGTGAGGAACATTTTCATCTGTTCCGGCGTGGTGTTCTGTGCTTCGTCCAATATGATGAACGAATCGTCGAGCGTCCGCCCGCGCATATAGGCGAGCGGCGCTATCTCGATCGTGCCGCGCTCGACGTGCTTCTGATAGCTCTCGACCCCGAGCATTTCATAAAGCGCGTCATAAAGCGGACGCAGATAGGGATCGATCTTGCTTTGCAGATCGCCGGGGAGATAGCCAAGCCGTTCGCCCGCTTCGACCGCCGGACGGGTGAGGATTATCCGCTGTACTTCCTTGCTGCGCAGCGCTGTGACCGCCATCGCGACGGCGAGAAAGGTCTTGCCCGTTCCGGCTGGTCCGACGCCCAAAACGATCGTGTTTTTCTTTATCGCGTCGACATAGCGGCGCTGTCCGACGGTTTTCGCCTTGACCGGCTTGCCTCGGTTGGTGATGCAGATGCAGTCGCCGCCGAGCGACGCAAGCTCGTCGCTCCGCCCGTCCTCGATCATGCTCATGACATATTCGACGTTCTGTTCGGTCAGATTGTCGCTGAGTGTCGCCATGTTTTTGAGATATTCGACCGTCCACGCCGCATTAGCGACGCCCTCGTCGTTCTCGCCTTTAATAACAATGGCGTTGCCGGCGGTGCGGTCGGTATCGCGGTTGATAACCGCGACGGAAAAACGGCGCTCTATCAGCTTTATATTCGCGTCGACACTGCCAAATATTATCGCGGTTTGATTTGGATTTTCAGTTAATATTGTACGTTCAGTCATCTATTTGATATTCCTCGCTTTTCACATGATTGTGTGGGGTGGAAACGGGGTGCGCGACCTCTTATATAAGGTGAGTCCGAGCGGCGGGAACTTAATGCCGGAATATATTTTTTACTTATTACAGTTTTTTAATAATCATTTTAGGTGTATAAATATAACAATATTTCATATATTGCTGCCTAATTTTTTATTCAATGCTCAATGCTGTCTCCTGCGCGATATCTTCGAAAACCACCGCGTCGCAGGTGATGGTGACGCTCTGCTCCCCGAATTGCGCGGTGAAGGAGCGCGATATTATCTCCGCGCCGGACAGCTCGTCGGCGAGCATACGGTTCAGCCGCGCTATGCCCTCGTCGCGCGCGGCGTCCTGCGTGAGCGTTTCGGTTTCCTCGGTGCGTTCGTTGACCGTTTCGGTTTCGAGCGTCACCGGCAGATAAACGAAGCCGAAAAGCACCGCTCTGTCCTCACTTACTATTTTATCATAATTTTCATATAAAATCTCATTATTTATGTAACATTTTATTCTTTTTCCGAAAATGTTGAGGGTTTTATAGCACTCGCTGCGTCCGGTCATGACGGTTCGGGTGAATTCATATGGAATTTCGACGCTCAAAACGTGTCTGGTCTGAGCGTAGACGTGACCGAGCGACCGCACGATGCGGCTCGAGCCGTCCTTGCCCTCGACGACGCCGCTGACGAGCAGCTCGCCCTTTTTTACCGTTATGCCGGGCTTTATAACCGGTGCGCCCGCGAAAACCGTGTAATATTCGATATAAGCGTCGCGCGACGCCACGAGATTGGAGGGCGGCGACGTCGCGGTGATGTTCGGCCGCGAAAGGCGTGTGCGCAGCTCGACCTCCGCCCGCGTGCCACTGACATTGACCGATATCCACGCGGTATCGGGATTTTTCGCGACATATTCGTTTGACAGCTCAAAAAAATCATAGCCGGGAATGAATGTCCCGACGCCGCAGCCAAGCTCACCGAGCGATTTTATGACCGCGCGTTCGTCGACATACGCACCATCGTCGGAATCGGCGGCGGTGACCTCGATATCCCAGATAAAATACGTCGAAAGCTGTAGAATCGCGGCGAAAAGCAGCGCACCGACGATCATTCCCGGGCGGCGGGCGGCGGCGCGGAGCAGCGACGGCATACCTCTTTCGCGTCCGAAGCACACCTTAACGCCGCATTCACAGCAAAATTCCTCAAGCAGTGGTCGGTCGCGCGTCAGAATATCGAAGCTGAGCGCACCGTTTGGGGTGCGGTGCAGATCAAAATATTCGATATCGCGGCGGAGCATATAGTTGAGCGCACTCTCGCCGCGCGATTCCACCTCGGCTGTGACGATGCCCCACGCGAGATTTACAAGCGAGGTGAAAATCATTCGTCCCCCTCCCCGCCGCGCTCGAAGCGCACCTCGTCGAGCCGCCCGCGTATTTCGAGGCGTCGGCCGTTGTAGGCTTCGAGCGTGAGATTACTGCCGCGCGCGCGAATTATCAGCTTTCGCGTGCGCAGGGCGATTTCGTCGTCGCGATAGAGCATAATTTCGCGGCAGCAGGTGATATTGATGCAGCTGTCGCCGGTCACAACGATGTCGCCGTCGGTGTCGAGCATATTCTCCGGATATTCAAAATGACCGAATATTGATGAGATACCTCCGCGCTTTTTTACCGATTTATCTTTTTTCATGCCGCATAATCCTCCGCGCACAATAATATGATGTTTTACGGGGCGAGCGAAATTTTACGTCCCGGTTATATTGATTTTATGCGGGTGATGCTTCATTAATTCAAAAATCGCACATCGGACGCCAACAGCTCGCGAAATACGCGCCGGTTTGCTTTATGCCGCTCTGCTCGCGTTTTGCGCTTATTTCATCAAAAATCCCGCGCCATGCGCCGACGCCGTGAGCGAAGCGCTGACGCTCTGCGCCGCGACGCTCGTTCCCGCGCTATTTCCGTTCACCGTTATGACCGGACTTGCGGTGTCGTGCGGAATGGCGGACGCCCTCGGGCGGCGCTTGGACGGCTTTTTCCGCACGGTTTTTCACATCAACGGCGCGTGCGGGGCGGCGGTGCTTTTCGGCATGATATCAGGATTCCCATGCGGCGCGGCGTTCGCCGCCAAATTATACAAATCGGGACGCTGCTCGGCGGATGAAGCGGAGCGGTGTGCGGCGTTCGCTAACAACGCAGGCGCGGCATTCGTTATCGGCGCGGCGGGCGGCGTGATGTTCGGCGACATTTACGTCGGCGTGAGGTTATACGCCGCTCAGCTTATATCGGCGGCGATATGCGGCGTTCTGCTCGGCATCGGACACCGCGCGACAAATGTTTCTGCGGCGGCGGTGAGCGTCGAGCCGACGTTTTCGAGTGCGCTCAGCTCGGCGGTACGCGACGGTGCGCTCGCGATGCTTTATGTCTGCGGCTTTGTATGCTTTTTCGCCGTGCTGACGTCGTTTTTGGCGAACGCGATGGGCGCAGTGGGAATCCCCGACGGAGTGACCGCGATTATATGTGGCTTTTGCGAGTTTACGCGCGGCACAGCGGGCGCGGCGGCGGCAGGCGGCGGATGCGGACAGCTGCTCGCCGCGGCGTACATCGGATGGTCGGGGCTTTGCGTTCACGCGCAGACGGCGCAGCTGCTCTCCGACGCGGGACTGCGCACCGGGCGTTACGCGGCGTCGAAAGCGTTGCAGGCGGCGTTATGCGCGGTGATAATGTGGGTGCTGAATGCCTTGTGCGGCGTGTGAGGGGACAAAAAAGCCGCTCCCCTCGCGGGGAGCGGCTTTGCGTTATGTGCTGTAAAAGTTTATTGGTTTAGTTAGCTGCAGTGATAGTCAGCTTTACAGCGTTCTTAGGAACAGTGTAAATTGCAATTGTGTCATATGACTTATTATTTTTAGCGTCAGCAGCATCTTTATAATAAGTAGCAGCGGCAGTAAAATCACCGAGGTCAGTAAGATTATATTCAGTTACTGTCTTATCAGCGTCTGTGAACTTTTCTATAGTATTGAAGGTAAGAGCAGAGTACTTAGTACCATCGATTACAGGTCTAGTAGCAACATTGTAAGCGAGATAATAAGTCTTGCCGCACTCGAGAGTGAATATAGAGTTCGCATCATTAGTAGTTGCTACAACAAGCTTCTTATCAGCATCTATGATAGCAAATGTTTTGCCATCTTCCTTGTTGTAATCAGCAGTAGCAATAGTAACATCAACAGCGTTAACATTTTCGTATGTGCCGTTGATCAGCATGATGTTCTTAGCGTTAGCAGTGAAGCTAATGTCAGCGTAAGGAGCAGCGAGAACAGTTGCACGAGGCTCAAGAGCGGTTATGAGAAGTCCGGTCTTGCCCTTATAATCGCCGATGAAGTCCTTAGGAGTTACACCGTCGTCGCCGTCGGTGATTTCCATAGCAGCTGCATCAAACTTGTATGCAACGAGCGCGCCAGCGATATCAGCAGCTTTGTCGCCAGAAGCATTTACAGTATTAGCGTTGAGACCATAAGCGTCAACAGCTGTTACAAACTTCTGTGTAGCGGTAACCTGAGCGGTGACATCATCGAGAACGATGTTGTTCTGAGTCAGATAGAAGTGACCGCGGGTAATTGTCTTATCAGTAGTAGCATAGATGTTGGTAAGACCGCCGTTGATAACATCAACAACTCTGGAATAAGTTAAGTATGTGCCGTTGATAACGCCAAATCCAGTGGAAACCTGGTTTGTGCCGATGTACTGATAGTCGTTGTCAACATAAATGATAGAGTAGGAATTGTAGGTGGTATTTGTAACATTGGAAATTACAAAGTCAGTAAGATCATTATCAGTTGCATATACGAATTTTGCAGCATTGGTATCCTGTACGAATGCGACACCGTTAAGTGTTACACCATTAGCGGGAATACCCTTGAAAATTCTGTAGTTAGATGCAATTGTTTTATCTGCGCCAGCGAGAACTACATATACTGTATCAGCGTTGGAGAGATAAGTAGAAGGTGTAAACTCGGGTGTTTCAGCAACAAGATTGTTGCTTGTACCTATGCCATTTGTAAATCCGTAGTTTTCAACGGAGGTATCAACTGCCTGAGCAGTGAGGTGGTAGTTGCCGAGAGCGTCTACAGTTGCCTTGTAGAGCTGACCAGCTTCGAGGGTGATTGCGGAGAAGTTGGTTACATTGTTAACAGAAGCAATTGTTACCCATGTAGCAACGCCCTTGGAGGTGATAACCTGAGCATACTGGTTGCCGGTGGTGGTGTAACCCTGTCTGTTAAGATAGATTACATAGCCAGCGTCGGTATAACCGTTAGCGATTGCGAGAACTGCGCCGAGATCTTCATCAAGAATGAAGTTAACGGTACGGCCCTTGATGGAGATAGCTTCATCATAACCGCCCATAGACTTGTAAAGACCTGCGAAGGAAGCGCCGGGAAGAGTAGCGCAGCCGAGAGTGTAGGTTGTTCCGGAAACCACGCCAGTGTACAGATCATAGAAGACCTGGTCAAAGGAGATGGTAGGAGCAGCCATGTTAAGAGTGGTTACATAACCGATGGAAACAGTGTAAATCTTCTTAACGGTAAGAGTATCAAGAATTGCGTTGTAGGAGTAGATTACATACTTGCCTGCAACATCATCATACTTAGCAGCTTCGCCGACGAACTTGGTATCCTTGATCTTGTCGCCGTTGAGCTTGGTAAGAACGGTAGTATTGCCGCCGTTGTCGGTAACAGTGATGTAACCATCATTGTTCTTGCCGATCTTAGCGAAGGAATAATAGGTGTAGAATGCGCGGTCGTATGTGCCATCGTTGTTATCATCATAAAGAACGGTGTCAGAGTATGCGTTCTTGTCGGTGATTTCAGTCTTGGTGTTGGTGATGTAGGTCATGCCAACAACTGTGGTGGTAGAACCATAGGTAGGAACTGCAGCCCACTCATCAGCGGTAGGATCTACATAAACTGCGTTAGCAGTACCATGAGTACCGGAAACGAGCTTACGGTAAACGCCGTTAACTGCGGTAAGAGCGGAGTTATTGAAAGAGATGTAGTAGAATATTACAGTTTTGCCGTCAGCAGTTGTAATATTCATGTTAGCGTCATAGTAGTAAAGGCCAGTGTTGTTGGTCTTAACTGCGTTGGTATCAGCATAAACGAGGATTTCGTCGTAGTTAGCGATGTAACCCTGGTTGTTGTTGAGTGCGGAGAACTTCTCTACAGCCTTGAAGTTGTAGGAATCGCTGTCGATCTTGAGGAGAGCGGTGTTGTTAGCATCGCCGCCCTTGAATGCGGTCTGATCAGCAGCATAGCTGTCGTTCATCTCGCAGTAAAGGAGGGAAGCATAGTTGTCGCGGGTAACTACTTCGAACGAAGCGCCGATGTAGTCGTTAGCGTCGATATCTTCGCCATAAAGACCGAAAGCGGACTCAGGCAGATAATAAGTGGTGGAAAGGTCTGCCTTGAAATCAGAACCAAGAACGTTGAATGCTACATAATACTCGTCGGTAGTACCGGGAACGAGCTTAGTGGAGAATGCGCCGTTCTTGTACATGTTGCCACGGTTGGTACCGGTAACAATAACATTGGAGGTTGTGAGGTTGAACATGGAGGTTGCGAAGGTGGTGCCGGCAGCCTGCTTAGCGAAGAGAGCGTTGTAAAGAATTACAGCGGCCTGCTCGCGGTTGCAGGTGTCTTCATTGTTGTAGTCAGCTGCGAGGCCGTTGTCAAGACCAAGCTCAATAGCCTTGTCAACATAGGACCAAGGATAGTTAGCGTCCATCGAAGCGGAGCCGTAGCCGAGCATACGAACTACCATCGTGAATGCCTGCTGAACGGTGATGCCGTCGTCAGGACCGAAGGTAGCTGCGTCATAACCAACGACGATACCGTTCTCGTTGCAGTAAGAAACGGAACCCTGGAAGTCGCCGTCGTCGATATCGGTGAATGTGCTGTAGTTTGCGGTGGAACCCCAGTTGACATACTCGTTGTCAACCTTGCCGGTCATGATCTTAGCGATCATGAGGGCCATCTGGTATCTGAGAACGTCATTTTCGGGACCGAAAGTGCCGTCTTCGTAGCCCTTGATGATGTGCAGACTGGACATCAGATTGATCTCATCTGCGCTGTCTGTTACATCGTCAAATGCGTACGAGCTCAGAACACCAGAGAAGCTGCTCACTACCATTAACATGGTAAGAGCCATCGCAAGAAACTTTTTCAAATTTCTCATTGTGTTTTGATCTCCTTAAAAAATAATTATTTTTACAGGTTACATCCTCCGCCGCGGTTTCCGCTGCGTTTCGCCCCTCACAAAAGCTCCGCGCCGCATAATTCCGCATAGGAATATTTATCCCTGTGTGTATATAATACCTCAAGAGTAAAATTTTTGCAAGGGGTTTCATCATTCTGTAACGTATCTGTAATATTAAACGTAACTTATGTTGTTTTAATAATAAGGCAAGGAAAAAGCGGAGGACATTTTGCGTCCGCCGCTCCTTCGTATTTATTTAGCCGATGAGGATTATTACCTTGCCATAATATGCGATGCCGTTGGAGGATGCGGGGAAAATAAGGCTTATCGAGCTGGAATTGCTTGTCGCGACCTGCTGCAGCGCGGTGGCGTTGTAGAGCGAGGTCATATTCTGATAGCCTATTCCCACGCTGTTTGAATAAACTTCATATGAGGTAGCCATGACAGACGACGTGCCGGTCATGATCGATATGGATTTCGAGTTGACGTCGGTCGCGAAGAAGGTCATGGGCGATGCTGCCGAGCCGCGCACGAACATGAGGTTCGTACCGGTAACATTGGTGGTGACAGGAGTCGCCACGGTGCAGTAATTAACTCCGCCGACGGTTGTGATGAGGTAAAGTCCCGCCGAGGGAAGGATCGTTGTGGTCTGAACCTGTATTGCCGCGCCAGAGTTATACATATCAGCCATTGTATAGAGGTAATAACCGTTGAACTGCGTCGGGAATGTAGTCGAGGAGCTGTAATAGCCGACGGTAGTGAACGCGCCTGTGTTGCCGAGCGTCGTCGAAGCGCTTACCGGACGGATATAGAGCATGGAAACGCCGAGGTTGGATTTCACGACGAACACCGAAATGTTCGTGCCGAGCGAGATCGTTCCGGTCGAGCCGGCGGTGATGGAGCTTGTGTTAACATTGCCGTTGGCATACTGATAAACCGGGATTGTGCCGAGCATCGCGATGCTGTACTTTGCGGCGTTGTTATCATATACATAGAGCATGGAATTCTGAACCGTGATATATGATGTTACGCTCGTGGTGTTGTAGGTAGCTGCGGCGGAAATATTATTGACAGCGTAAACCGCGCCGATCTGAGTCGTCGTCGACGAACCGGTCGTGTTTATCTGAATAACATCGCCTACCGCCAGTGATGTCGCGGTGAACGCGCTCGAACCGTTAATGCTCGAAATATATATGGACGAGGTAGTTCCGCCGGGCGTCTGAATTGTCACGGACGGATACATATATGCGTTTGTGTATGTATAGCCTCTGACGATGTAGAAGTTGTCTGATGAATATGTTGTGCCGGTAGAACCGGTTCCGTTCGACGAATTTGCAAGTTCAAGCCATATGATTCTGCTGCTTTCGTCGGTGATATATTTGATAGCGGTTCCGGCGGTGACGGTGGCGAGCATTTCCTTCAGCTTCGAGGAGGAAACAGCGCCGTTAAGCTCGTCGTTGCCAAGATTGAAGCTTGTGTAGCTCGAATAATTCGTGGGGGTGACGTAGAGCATTGAGGTGTTTGCCATGTACGAAGCGACAGTGCCGCTCGCTTCGGTGTAAATCTTCTTTATCTCAAGCTCCTTGGTCTGCGAATCATACGAATAAAGCACCTTAACGCCGCTTGTCAGCGAAGCTCCAGTGGTGTTCGTGATGGTCACGGACGAGGTGGGGAGATTTCCGGCAAGGCTGATCTTGCCGTCGGTAACGGTGTATACGCCGAAGCTGTACGGCTTGTATACCGCGCGGTCTGGATAACCGTCGTTATTATCGTCAAAGGTAGTGAGCTTATAATATGCCGTCGTGCCGCTCATCTGCGAAGCGATTATAACCGAGCCGGAGGTAAACGCGTCGTTTACGGCATACACTATTATCTCATGAGAGGTGGGAACCGCCTTGTCAATAAGGCGCTCCGAATAGTTGGAAACAGTCTGATACTGGGTGTTATTGAGGGTGATTTTATTCTGAATATTGCTCGATACCGAAAGTCCGCTCTCAACAGTGGTGGGAGTGCTGTTCTTTGTGAACTCGAGTATCTCGGCATAGTTATTTCTATATTTCACATTGAACGAGGTGCCGATATAAGCGTTGTAATCGGTGGTGTTGAAAATATCCTTTACTAACGACGCGTCAAGCTCAAAGCAGTTTGATGCGAGCGAGCCGTAGGCGTTGAGGGTGGAGAATACGAGCTTGCCGGTCTTTGCGAAGGGAGCGTTCGAGAATATCTTGAGGTTATCGGTCGCGACGAGGACGATCCTGCCCTCCTCATAACCGAAAATGCTCTCGGATATTGTGCTTCCGTTCGCCATTTTCGCGGTATAGGCGTTGTAAAGTACCTGAGCTGTCTGACCTCTGGTCAGCGTTGCGGTATAGGATACGTCGGAGAGTCCCTCGGTAAGTCCGAGCGCTCTCGCCTTGGCTATGTAATCGTCGGGATAAACTAAGCCTGAAGCGCTCGCGTTATCGGTGTAATAGCCGAGCGCGCGAAGAGCCATTATCAGTCCGTCCTGATATTTGATGCCCGAGTCGGGATCAAACAGATCTCCACCGACGCCCTTGATGATGCCCTTCTGGCTCGCGTAATAGATGGCGGCGGGATAATGCTTATAAATCGTCGTCGTTACGACGTCGGAGAACTGCATTGATGAAGGGATATTTTCCCAATATGATGTTGCTTCGCCGGTGACCAGCTTGGAAACGAGCAGCGCCATCTGCCATCTCGTGACGTTGCCCTCGGGATTATAGGTCGTGCCTGTAGCGCCGGTGATTACGCCGATACCGTAGAGAGTGTCGATCGCTTCCGAATATTTCGTCACGTCAGTGAACGGATTTGCGGCGTGTACCGCGAAGCCCGCGCAGGCTGTCATGATGATCACGAGAAGCGTGCACAGCAGTCTCGTTTTAATTTTCATGTTTCTACCTCCAAATTTTTTTACTGTTTACATATTACCGCTGTTTTGTGAAAATTGCAAGTACCGTTGACAAATTGTTATAATAAATTAACTATTTATGGTATCCGCATACCCATCTGCTGGATTTTGACGTTTTTAACGTCCCGTTGTTCCCTTATTTTTCAAATTTATGTATATTTTATATCGCAGCTTTTGTTTTCTCTCTCCGGCGACGTTTACAGCTTTAAAACGTCAGGCTGTATGCCGCGTTTTACATATGCTGTCACGATAGTCCGGCAGAACGCTTCATTTTTCGCCGAACAGTCTGCGGTATATCTCCGCCTGTTCGTTCTCGTTTATCACATACGGCGAATTTTTATAATTTCCAGCGCTTGCAGTGTTTTTGACGTAACGCGCGATGGTGTCGGCATCAAGCGTCAGCTTAACGCCGGCGAGTGCGGGTATCTCACGCGCGATATCGCTTATTTCGCAGCCGAGCGACGCGGAAAACGCTTCAAGTCGGCATTTTCCGTCGTCAGTGCGCATATTATAGGCAATATATTCGCCGGTAAACGCTCCGCAGGCGCGTCCGTGGGGTATTTTATGTTCGGAAAGCGTCAGATTATAGCCGAGCGGATGCGGAAATCCCGTTCCGGTGGTGTTTATCGCGATACCAGCGGCGCAGGCGGCGAACATCAGTTCGCGGCGTTCCAAGAACGTATAGCTGTTTTCATGACCGCCGCGTATGATGTTCCATATCGAACGCGCGGCATATTCGGCGGCGAGCGACGAGAGAACGGTCGCTTTCGGCGAAAGGTATGATTCGAGCGCGTGGCAGAACGCGTCGAGCGCGGTGCTCATCGTATAGCCCGCCGACAGCGAACAGGTGTAGCGCGGATCGAGAAATGCGGCGCGCGGATAGGACATATCGGACGAAAACGTTTTCTTTTTGTTCGATTCATCGAGCGTCAGCACGCTGTAACGGTTGACCTCGCTTCCTGTCCCCGCCGTCGTCGGGACGGCGATTATCGGAAGTGAGGGCGCGAGTGCGGCGGTAAATATTTCCTGCGGTGCGATATCGGGATTCGCGGCGTACGCGGCGATCGATTTTGACGCGTCGAGCGGAGAACCTCCTCCGATGCCGATGATAAAATCCGCACCCAACGCACTTGCGGCGGCGCCGCCTTCAAAGCAGACGCTCATCAGCGGATTTTCGCTGATTTTATCAAATACTGTATAGTCAACGCCATTTTTTTCGAGGACGGCGGTCACGTCTGCAAGCGCGCCGCTTTTTACGGCGGACGAGCGTCCGGTAACTATCAGAGCGCGGCTGCCGATACATAAAGCTTCGGCGCTGTTCGTGACGCAGCCCTCGCCGCTGATGATTTTGACCGGCATATTAAAATTCATTTCCATTATATAATACCTCTTTAACCGACAGACACCCGAAAGCGTCGCCGCTCTCGGGTGTCGTTAATATTTATTCGAAATATCGTCTGCGCGCGGAGCGGTCAGCGCGGCGCGCTTTTATTATTACCACGATTATTTTACGTGCTCTGACACTGTCAGAGGTCAGCGTAATTTACATCGCGGCGATGTTAAACGCTATAAGCTTTTATACCTTGTGACGTGAGTTTATACCGTGTGCCGCATGGTTTGAGCTTATGCTGCGGGAGCAGCTTCCTCGGTAGCCGGGAACGCCGCTGCGTACCATGTCGCATACTGCGAAGCAGGCGAGTTAGCGTCTGCGGAGTCGGTAGCCGCCGCAATATATTCGTCCTTGGAGGTATCCTTTGCGAGCTGAGCTATGAAATCAGTGACCGTAACGGTGCGGGTAGAGGTCTTGAATCTCTCCTCGATCTCGCCGGTAGTGCCGTTCTTGACGAGGTAGGATTCCTGATATTCTTCCTCATATTCCTTGAAATCGGCGATCTGCTGGAGATAATCCTTGGATACCGTAACGATGCCTTCCATGCACTCCTCGACTGTCATACCGTTTGCAAGCTCAAGCTTTGTGACCTTGCCTTCCTTGTCAACGGAAGTGGTAGCGACGCGGAAGCCGAGGTAGGGGTTGTAAGCCATATCGAGGTTCTGTTCCTTTGCGAGCGCCCAGTTATTCTCGGCGAGCTTCTGCATAAGGGGAGTCATGTCGGACGACGCGCTCATGATGAACTGGTTGCCGGCATAATTCATATTAACAGAATAATCACTGTTGAGTCGGTTGATAAGACCGGTATCCTCGTCTATTTCGTAGTGCATTCCCTCAACGCCGTATTCGAAGATGTTGACGAATTCGGAGCTTGTGGTGAACAGCGAAACGACGTCCATGCAGCGGGCAACGTCGGCGGCATAGGTGCTGACGGCGTACATACCGCTGTAAACGTTATTATTATCAGCGGTAGGCTGGCTGTAAACGGAAACGTAATAATTATCCTTGTAAAGCTCGGGGGTAGACGGATCGCCGGAGATGACAGCGGCAGCGTACTTGTTGCCGTCGTCCATCGAGCCGCTGCCGATGGCGTTCATAGAACGGAGATTGAGGAGGGTAGCGTAACCGTTAACATAACCGGTAACGGAAAGCAGGTTCTTGGGCGCGGCGCTCGTTCCGGCGACGGCGTTCTTAGGCATTGCCGCGCCGAGCAGACTTTCTTCCGCCGTCAGATAAACCGCGTTAAGACCGGGTTCGTTCATGAGCGGGATATAATCGGGTTCGTTCTTTGCGACATCGGTGAGGAACGCTTCGATATCGCTGAGCGAGTTCATATCCTCGGGATCATAATAATATTTGTCAACAAGCGATTTGTCGCGCAGCAGATATTTGTATTCGCCGACGACATGGTTGTTCGGGATAGCATAGGTGCTCGAGCCGACCTTTGCAGCGGAGAGGAAGGTCGGGTGTATGTACTGCTTGAGTATCTTTGAGCCTATCGAAAGCTGCTCGTCAAGAGCGGTCAAAAGACCGTCCGCGGAGTATTCCTCAAGCTTATCCATGCCGCGTACGAGGAAAATATCGAGCTGTGTGCCGTTCTCAGCGGGATAAACGGTTTCTTCGATACCGTATTCGTTGATAATGGTGACATCGCCTGCGGTGGTGGTTTCCTCGGTCTTAGCCTTTGTAGTTTCGCCGCCGGCAGCCTTTGCAGCTTCCTTTGCGGCTTCCTTTGCGGCCTTTTCAGCAGCCTTCTTGGCGGCTGCTTCTTCTTCTTCCTTTATCTTCTGCTCTTTGATAGCCTCTACCTTTTCGTCAATAACAGCGTCATATTCGTCCTCGGTATACATTTTGAGCAGAATATGGGTGTTGTAATCCTTTTCGGTGATTTTATTAAGAGCGGCCTGTACCTGTGAGATAGCTTCGTCGGTAGTGGATTCGTCCTTTATTGAATATAGGGTGATAGTCATAGCTTTATTGCTGGTCGTAGTCGTAACGGGCGTGCCGTCCGCATTTGTCTCGGCTGTCGCCTCAGTGCTCGCGTTTCCGCAGCTCGATAATACGAGCGGGAAAACCATTGCAAGGCACAGCACCAGACCGATAAGTCTCAGTTTCATGCGTAGATCCTCCTCGATTTTTGTATTCAGCTAACATTCTTATTTTACACCACAAATAATAATATGTCAAGGTCATTTTTGCGGACGATGTATGCTTTAAACCCGCTTTTTACGGCTTAAAACCGCTTCTCCGCGTTAATTATTGTGCATTTTGCATAGCTTTATGCAAACCGTTTTTTATATAATAACATTTTCTATATGCACTTATCACAATGTTTATATATAATTATTATAGATTTCCCACAAAAATCAATCGAGATAATCCTTTAAACGCTTCGAGCGGCTGGGGTGACGGAGCTTGCGCAGAGCCTTCGCTTCGATCTGACGTATACGCTCGCGGGTGATGTTGAACACCTTGCCAACCTCCTCAAGCGTGCGGGTGCGTCCGTCGTCAAGTCCGAAGCGCAGCTTGAGAACGTGCTCCTCGCGGGGGGTGAGGGTATGAAGCACCTCGCAGAGCTGCTCGCGAAGCAGTGTATAGGAAGCGGCCTCGGCAGGGGCGGGCGAATCGACGTCCTCGATAAAATCGCCGAGATGGCTGTCCTCCTCCTCACCGATAGGAGTTTCGAGCGACACTGGAGCCTGCGCGATCTTCATTATCTCGCGCACCTTGTCTGCGCTCATGTTCATGACCTCGGCGATCTCGTCTGCGCTCGCTTCATGACCGAGATCCTGAAGCAGCTGACGCGAAACGCGCGAAACCTTGTGTATCGTTTCTACCATATGCACGGGGATTCGTATGGTTCTCGCCTGATCTGCGATAGCGCGGGTGATCGCCTGACGTATCCACCAGGTGGCGTAGGTGGAAAACTTGTAGCCCTTGCGGTAGTCGAATTTGTCGACCGCCTTCATCAGTCCGAGGTTTCCCTCCTGAATGAGATCGAGAAAAAACATACCCTTGCCGACATAACGCTTTGCGATGCTGACGACAAGACGCAGGTTCGCTTCGACAAGCTCCTTCTGAGCCTGCTCGTCGCCGTTCGCCATGCGCTCGGCAAGCTCAAGCTCGCGGTCGGCGGAGAGCAGCGGAACCTTGCCGATCTCCTTGAGATACATACGCACGGGGTCGTCGATGGCAAGCCCCCCCTGCGCGAGCATCTTTTCCATATCCTCGGCGCTCTCGTAGCGTTCGACCTCGTTTTCGATATCCTCGAATTCGGGGGTGTCGAGATATCCGGTGATTTCAATTCCCATATTCTCGATATTTTCATAGAGCTTTTCGATCTGATCTATATCGTAATCGACGTCAGACAGAGCCTCCATGATCTCGTTGTTGGAAAGCGAGCCTTTAGCCTTGCCGCGCTCGATAAGCTCTTTCATATCGATCTTTTTTTCGTTGTTCATGCTGTTCCTCCGCAATCTTTATGTAAGCGTTATTTTGTATATCCAGTAAAGCCCGCAGGCGTTATGGCTTTTGATTTTTCGTCCCGATGTTATCAGCCGCCGTCGGGCGAGCGTTTTTTTGATATAATCGACTGTAAATCCTCGAGTCCGACGCTTTTTTTATCCTCTGACAGCGTGCCTGCGCTTTTGAGTCTGGCGACGCAGTCGCAGAATATTTCGCGGCTGTTTGTGATCTCCTGCCGCGCTACTCTCATTCGAACGACTCGTCCGACCTCCTCTGGCGTAAAGCTTCCGGAGAGAGCGCCGTCGGAAAACGTCCCGCCCTCGGTATGGGTGAGGATATAATCGAACACCCTTCTGCCGAAATCGGTGAAAAAATCGTCCGCCGCAAGCTCTATCGTCCCGCGCTGCACCTCGGCGGTCAGCTCCGGACGCAGCTCCAGCATTCCGAGAATGATCTCCTCAGCGCGCGCCGCCGTCGGATTTTTGGCGTAATCGGTATTGACGCGGTCGCCGTAGCCGACGGACGAAAGCTGCACCTGACGCGTTTCCTCGCTCTTGCGCTGACGCGAATTGCGCCGCGCCTTACCCTCCGCGTCGCGCTTTAAGCCCTCGTATGGTATCTCAAGCCTGCCGGACACGGTGCGCAGATAAATGTCGCGCTCGACCGCCGACCATACGCCTGATATCACCTCGCAAAGCTCGTCCGCAGCCTTGATCTTGCCCTCATAATCGGTGATATCGTATTTTTTGACGATATTTGAATAATTGAACTCGAAACGCGAGGTGGAAGCCTCGAGCAGACGGCGGAAACGATCCGCTCCGAATTTTTTGATGAATTCGTCGGGATCCTTTGCGTTCTGCACCTTCAGCAGACGTGTTTCAAGTCCCACCTCCTCGAGCAGTCGGAAAGCCTTGTCGGCGGCACGCTGTCCGGCGTCGTCGGCGTCGTAGGATATTATCACCTTTTTTGTATAATGCTTCATTATCCGCGCGTGTTCGGGCGTAATTGCCGTGCCGAGGGTGGCGACGGCGTTCTCGAACCCCGCGCCGTGGAGTGCGATGACGTCCATATAGCCCTCACAAAGAATCATTTCCTCGGCGCAGCGGTTTTTGGCGAAATTGAGGGCAAACAGATTGCGGCTTTTTTTAAACGCGGGAGTGTCCGACGAGTTTAAATATTTAGGAAGGGAATCGTCGAGCACGCGTCCGCCGAACGCCACGACATCGCCCGAAATATCGATGATAGGGAACATGACGCGTCCGCGGAAATAATCGTACGGACGTCCGGTTTTCTGGCTTTTTCCGCATAAAAATCCGGTGATAAGCTCCTCGTCGGTGTAGCCAAGCGAGCGCATATGACTGCCGAGCAGACCGAAATCATTGGGGGCGTAGCCAAGTCCGAAACGGTTTATTATCGCGGGCGCGAGCGCGCGTTTTTGAAAATAGGCAAGCGCTTCGGGCGATTTTTTGAGCTGATCATGAAAATAACGCGCGGCGTCACGGTTCATATCGAGTATGCGGCGGCGTTTGACGCCCACCTCCGCGCCGCGTCCGTCCTGCGGTATAGTTATGCCGGCGCGTTTTGCCAACAATTCGAGCGCCGAGGGATAATCGATATTTTCGGCGCGCATTATAAATGTTATAACGTCGCCGCCCGCACCGCAGCCGAAGCAGTAGAAGCTGCGCGTCGCGGAAAACACTGTAAAGGAAGGCGTTTTCTCATTATGGAACGGACAAAGACCGTTCATATTCGAGCCGGCACGCTTGAGCGTGACATACGATGATATCACGTCCTCGATGTTGTTTCGGTATTTGATCTCCTCGATAACAGCGTCCGGTATCATCGCGCGCCTCCTTTCCGTTTCGCCGTGTTATGGCTGGCTTCGTTTTGATAGTTTTGCCGTTTTTATCTCGTGTTATTATAAAACATTATCACATTTTTGCCAAATGCACACATAAATCGTGAGTTTTATATTTTTTATAAATTTTTGTATATCAATATGAGTATATATTCAGATTTTCCACGTTTCCGGCTCAAAAATGCTTTTGAAAACGCTGACGGCGTAGCGGTCGGTCATACCCGATATATAATCGCAAACCGCGCGGTTTACCCCGTCTGACAGTGCTATCAGCTTATATTCGCCCGGCAGCGAATCTGGATTCTTCAAAAAATAATCATACATGACCGAAAGCATACGCTCCGCGCGTACCTCCTCGGACTTCGCTATCGGATTTTTATACACACGTTCGTATAAAAATTCATGAAGCCGGCGCGTCGCGTCCTCCACCTCCGCTCCCATACGAAGCGGACAGACATATCCTGAGCGCGTTTTTGCCGTGAGAGCGCTCTCGGACGCCGGCGCGAATACGGATTTTCCGTCATTTCCCGACACCGCAAAGCGAAAATCATTTTCGACCGACGCGTCGATAATGCTCTGCACCATCACATCGATGCGCTCGCCGTGCGTCTGACCGAGCGCCGCCGTGATATCCGCAGGTATATCCCCGTAATGCAGAATTCCGGCGCGCAGGGCGTCGTCGATGTCGTGATTTATGTAGGCTATATGGTCGGCGGCACGGATAACCTCGCCCTCCGCGGTGCAGGCGCCGCCCGCCGTATGATGCACGATGCCGTCACGCACCTCATAGGTGAGATCAAGCCTTTCAAGCGTATCCACAACACGCAGGCTCTGCTCATAATGGGCAAAGGACGGATCAAAGCGGCGCAGAAACGCCTCTCCCGAATGACCGAACGGAGTATGACCGAGGTCATGCCCCAGCGCGATCGCCTCGCACAGATCCTCGTTTAGGCGAAGTGCGCGGGCAATAGTCCTAGCCACCTGCGTGACCTCGAGGGTGTGCGTCAGGCGGGTGCGGTAATGATCGTGTTCGGGCGAGATAAACACCTGTGTCTTGTGCATAAGCCGCCGAAACGCTTTTGAATGAAGTATACGGTCGCGGTCGCGCTGATACTCCGCGCGATTATCGCAAGGGGCTATCGGCTTCTGCCGTCCGCGTGTGCAGGAGGTCGGAAAAGCGAGCGGAGACAGGTATTCGCCCTCACGCCGCTCTATCATCTCGGAAACTGTCATCTGCGTTCCCCCATTCGATTTTTACCCGGTATATATAATATACGCACGATTTTTTGAAATCCCTCACACAATCACAAAAAAAGTTTGATTTTGACGTGAAAAAGCGAACTCGCGGCGATTCGCAGCTTTTATTCGGTGATGTATGCAATTATATCTGACGTTTTGCGTCACTGTTTGGTTTCCTTTTATCGGAAATTTTATATATGCGTGATTTTGATGGTAAATTTCAATATTATATAGCGTAGGTTTACGCGGAAGAATCCGAGGGATGCGGGACGCGGCGGCGCCCCTCACCCCTCGGACTCCCCGTTCCCCGCTTGGACGCGCAAAGTA
>JBAXZA010000005.1:0-16529 GCA_041670545.1 Eubacteriales bacterium
TCGACGGCAACAGCAAGATGGATCAGAACGATCTATGGGGCTTTGTTTCCAAAAACGACGCTGTCACGACGTTTTTCCACGGCGCTGGCGGACATTTCGTCACCAAGGATGAAAACGATCTGCCGGTATTCACCTTCGGCAGCGACCGCGATTACAGCGTCACCGAGCAGATACTCAATATGGCGCTCGACGATCAGAACTTCTTCAATCAGCACACCTACGGCACAGACGTGATCACCGACCAGATGTATACACAGATGTTTATGGAAGGTCACGGTCTGTTCTTCTGGCTGCGGCTGGACGATATCGAATTTATGCGTTCGTCCGAAACCGATTTCGGCGTTCTTCCGACGCCTAAATACGACGAAGCTCAGGAAAATTATTACAGCACCGTTTCGATACATACTACCGGACTTCTCTCCGTGCCGGTCACGACCTCCGATCCCGCCCGCACCGGCATGATACTCGAGGCGCTTTCCGCCGAATCGAAAAATACCGTGCAGCCGGCGTATTACGATGTCTGCATGACCTCGAAATTTACGCGCGACACTGAGAGCGGTGAAATGCTGAACATAATCATGGCGCACCGCACCTACGACCTCGGCTGTGTGTTCTCCTTTGGTGATTTTGCAAATCAATATCAG
This sequence comes from Eubacteriales bacterium, assembly GCA_041670545.1. Lineage (GTDB taxonomy): Bacteria > Bacillota > Clostridia > Oscillospirales > CAG-272 > JBAXZA01. The sequence continues at coordinate 645 of JBAXZA010000005.1, forward strand.
GAGATGGCGATGAAAAAGAACCGCGATATCGCCTCCCTCGTCGCTAAAAACGAGAGCAAGGTTCAGTCCGCCATTGACAAGGTCGTTGCTAAATTCCAAGATATAGGCAATTAAAAGCGATTCTATATTAAATATAGGAATAAGCCCGACAGACAGCACTCAAAAAATAAATAAAAGTAAAAGAGAGCATATCTGAAAGACATCTGATAGAATGAAGTTGCCATACACCATTCATCGGAGGTCAAAAGATATGCTCTCAACTAATTATATGAGGAATTGCTCGGATTACAAAGGGTAATCATAAAAAAGTATAATGAACAGAATGTGCCGGTACATACTGCTTTGACGGAAACCATCCGTGCGCCGAGAACAGTAAAAGCGGCACTCCGCTTCGCGTCGTGCCGCTTTTACTGTGCCTTATTTTTTTGTTCAGTTTTCCTCTGCAAGCTTGCTTGCTATGGTGGTGTCGGCTTTTTTTATATCGTCAAGACAATAGGTTTTATGAAGTATCTTATATTCGCTCGCGGTGATTCCGATATAACGCTTGAAAAGTCGCGAGAGATAGTTGACATCGGTGATACCGACCGTTTCGCCGGCTTCACGCAGAGAAATCCCCCTCGAAACGATAAGCTCCTTGACGACGCCGAGCTTCAGACGGTTTATATATTCGATAACGGTCGTTCCGGTGACGGCGTGGAACTGCTTTGAAAGATGCTCCGCGCTTATGCCGAGGGTGTCGGCTATCTCGCTGACCGTGATCTTTCCATTGATGTGCGACGCTATATACTGAGTGGCGCGGCGAACATAGAGCGAGCTTGAAAAGGGCTTTTCGCGCTCATAATCAGCCGACGCGGACGAAGCGATGCAGTCGGAGCTGAGCTGCGAGAAAAGCTCGAACAGCAGCGTGACACAGGTGATATCGCTGTGGCCGCCGTTTTCGGTGTATGTACGGATCACCTTGCGCAGAATCTGCTCTGACGCGCTCTCGCCGCTGTCTATGCCGATGCTCTCCGGCAGATAAAATTCAAGCGGTATGCCGTCCGATTTTTCGCCGAAATAGGAAAGGTGCAGCTCGGCTGCCTCGATCATTTCGTAGGAATAATCGGCTTCGAAGCCGATTACAAAATGCTGATGCACCGGCTCGTCGCAGTCTACTCTGTATTGCTCGTCGTGCGGAATAGTGCAGAGCGTCTGAATCGGTGTCTCCATCCGGCGTCCGTCGGGATAGCTCCGTACCGCGCCGCCAACTTCATAAAGACAGATCTCAAGCAAATTTTTCTGCGGCGGGAAATTCATATGGTAATCGGATGTTTTATATCCGTGCGCGTAGCGTATTATCGGAAGTGTATTCAGTCTGACATGAAGAAAACGCATAATAAAGACCGTCCTTATTGTAAGTATAGCATATATTTGTTGGCGTCGGTAAGCGATACAGCATATATTTATGACATCTACATACTATTTTCGCCTGAAATTAAACGATGACAGTATTATATCACTTATATACATGATATAATACCCAATTATGACAAACTTATATCATATATTTTATTACCACGGTGTTAAATTTATGTGAATTATAGGGACGTCAAGCACTATTTGTCGTATTTCAGAGCATTTTGAACGCTATTATATGTTTTTCATGTCATATATACCATATTTTACTGTTTTTCTCTCCGACGCAAATATATAGCCAATACCGCATATAGCATATATATTTGCGGCGTCAAACACAAAAGCGCCATACCGGCGGCATGACGCTTTTATGTTTAACGCTATTTGACGGCACGCGAAATGCGCCGCGATTTATGTTTACTGAACGCCGAGCAGAGCCGCGCCGATTATACCGGCGTCGTTGCCAAGCTCCGCGATCTTGATCTGAGTGGGCTTTACGCGGCTCTCTCCGCCGCCGTAGCCGCCTTCTCCGATCAGCTTCATCAGTGGCTTTGTGAGATAATCCTTCTCGTTGCAGATACCGCCGCCGATGGAGAGAACCTCCGGCTGGAAAATATTGATGATATTGAGAATTCCGCAGGCGAGATAGGATATATACATATCGACGACCTCAGCGCCGGCGCGGTCGCCCTTCTTCATAGCGGCGAACGCGGTCTTGCCGCTCACGTTGTCGATGGTATGCTCGCACATCTCCCACATCATGGTGTCGCGCGTTTCTTCCATCTTTTCCTTGGTCATACTGATAAGCGCGGTTGCGGAGGAATAAGCCTCCCAGCAGCCGCGGCGTCCGCAGGAGCACTGACGTCCGTTGTATTCGATGACCATATGTCCAAGCTCTGCGCCTGCGAAATTGAAGCCGGCGTATACCTTGCGTCCGATGATGATTCCGCCGCCGACTCCTGTTCCGAGGGTGATCATGACCGAATCGTTAACTCCGCGCGCCGCTCCTGCGACAGCCTCCGCCCATGCGGCGGCGTTGGCGTCGTTCTCAATGTGAACGTCGTCGACCGGAATGAATTTCTTGAGTGTATCGGCAAGCGGAAAACGCAGGAAGGGCAGATTATTCGCGTATTCGCAGTATCCGGTTTCGGAATTTGCCGTTCCGGGGGTTGCGATTCCGGCGCTCTTGATCTGATCGAAGGTGAGTCCGGCGTCAGCGACTACCTTTTTGCAAAGCTCGCCCATATCGCGGATGATCTCCTCGGGAGCGCGGTTGGGAAGCGTTGGAACGCTGCCCTTCTTGATGATCTTGTAGTTTTCGTCGACGATGCCCGCCGCGATATTGGTGCCGCCTAAATCGATACCGATATAATACATAAAAGTATCCTCCGTTTTTAATATTCTGATGTTGATTTATAAACTGCCTTGCGGCGAGTTTTCATTTAAAATGCCGGCGGGACGCTCAGTGTCCGTCGTTTTCTCATCGGGCGCGTTTTTGTCCGGCGTATTTTTGTCCGGCGCATTCGGCTCTGAGGGGAAGGCTAAGCGGAAAAGCTCGCCCGCGCGTTCGTTTTCGCCGTTCAGCTCAAGGAAGCCGAACAGCGCTTCAAATCCGGTTGCGCGGCGGTATTCGCAGGCGCTCGCGTGACGCGGGACACTGCCGCCGCTGTGGTTTCTGCCGCGCTTGTACGCCGCAAGCTCGTCCTCCGTCAGATATGGAAGCACGCGCTCGACGGCGGCGCTCTGCGCTTCGGCGGTAACATATCCTCGCGCGGCGCAGTTAGCTTCTCCGACATTCTTTATCCCCTGCTCTATGACAGCGTGACGGACGGCAAGCTCAAGCACACAGTCCCCGAGATACGCGAGTACGGCGCCGTTAACGCTCTGTGGTGTGATCAAATGGACATTCTCCTTATTCAAAGCGCACAGCCGAAAAGACTGAAGCGCTTATATTTTTCTCTTTATGTGCCTCCCGAAAAATATGTTCGCGCCTGATGTCCGCCGGGCGACAGCCTCGCGCAGGGCGGCGTAAAAGCGTCCGCACAGCTCGAGCTGGGAACGCGTCATGCCGCCGCCGTAAAGCTCGCGCTCGACAGCCTCCGTTACCAGCGCAAACGGTATCGGTTCGCTTTGCTTCAGCCGCTGCTCGAGCGTCAGCGAACGGCGTCCTCCCTTTTTATCGGGCGGCGCGTTCATCTCCGTCTCCGCGCGGATAGCAAATTCGCCGGGAAGCTCTCCATGCGCTGGTTTGATTCCGGCGACGGCGTAGGCGTCGTAGATATAGCCTGCTATCGTTCGCGCGAGAAACCGCGCTTCCCTTTCGTCCGGTCTGCCGGACAGACAGCTCGACAGCGTCTGCGCCTTCCGCTCAAGCTCACCCGCAGAGCGCTTATATAATGTCACGGCGACGGCGATCACCAGCGCAATGACCGCGCAGATAACGACGGTGCTGACCGCCCCGGCGACAATTGCGCCGTAATCGGTCTTTTTGACCGGTTCGGCGGCGCTTCCGACGCTTTCCGACGGCTGATACGGCTCGTACGAGCCGCTTGTGGGCGGCGTATAGCTTCCGGGAGTGAAAACCTCGTACATCGAGGAATAATAGGGCGGCGTCGTTTCAAACTGCATCCAGCCTATGCCGTCGAACCATACCTCTATCCACGCGTGGGCGTTGCTGTCGCGAACGACCGAGGTGTAGCGGTTGACGCGTCCCGCCATATCGGCGTCGCGGGTGAAGCTCTGCGCAATGTAGCCCTCTACATAGCGCGTGGGCAGTCCCATCGACCGCAGTATCATCGCGGCGGAGGTGGCGAACTGCACACAGTAGCCCTCGTGCGTATCGGAGAGAAAGGCGTCGATCGCGCCAAGCCCCGTCTCCGACGGCTGACGCGGCGAAAGGGTATAAACGCAGTTGTCGGCGAGCCAGCCGACGACCGCCTTCACCGCCTCAAACGGATGCTCGGAGACATAATTCACAAGCGAATTATCTGTCGGGAAAACCAAATTATATATGGCGGAATCGACAAGCCCTGACGCCGCGGAATTGTCAATATCCTCGCCATTATTTTCGGAGTCTGACGGCTTCGCGCTGTAAACAGCCTGCGACATGACATAAGCCTTATCGTATGTGAGCTTTGTCCCCAAATAATTGAACGATATCGTATCCTCGCCGATCTCGAGATCGCCAAGCTGGGTGAGCATATCGACGACAGCCGCGCGTTTGGCGTTTTCCAGCACATAGCTTTGAGGGTAAACGGTATAATAGCGTTCGACATAATCGCCATAGCTCTGCGCAAGCGTGATATTGTTATAATAAAAACGCTCTTTTTCTTCCCCGCTCATGGCGATATAACGCTCAAAAGCGTTTGGCGAGGATATTTTCAGCCCAAGCTCTCCGATAATATCCGAAAGCGCGTCCAGCTTCAGCGATATCTGCGACTTGATATATTCGACGTCGTAGTCGCCGCTCTCATACCATTTAATATAGTAGACGAGCATATCGTGTATCAGCGTGTTGTAATACAGAACCTTTGAATATTCGGCGTTTCTGTAATACGGAACAGATGCCACCGCACGGTATTCCTTGTTGAAGTTGAGCCACCCGGTCGTAAGTATGCCGTCGTAATAATTCGTATAATCCGACGCATACGGCTCGCCTTCAACCGAACCATAGCGCATAAGCGAACGCGCGGGATTTATAAACGTCGGCAGGAACAGCAGATTGCCGTTGGACGCGATGTTTTTGACGTCCACCGACATGGTGATGAAGCCGAGCGCGGCGCGGCTGGCGCTCGAGGTGAGGTTGTTCAGCGCTGTTAACGACGGATCGAGCACATCGTAATAATCATACATTATCTGCTCTGGCATGAAATCGCCGCCGAAAAGCTCCGAGTATTCCTCGACATCGGGCGGGAGCGCGGAATACCACATATTATTCTGATAATATGTGCCCACCCAGCTGCGCAGATATATCGGGGTCGAATATGACGACGACACCGAAAGTATGGGGCGTCCGGTGAAGGTGCGCGTTTCGGCGCTGGTATCGCGCGAATTGAGGGTGTCGAGGTTGCCGAGATAGCCCATATCGCCCATATTAGGCTCGTCGCCTACGATAAAGGAGGTGACGACGGCGCGGAAATACGACAGGCGGTGATCGATATCGGCGTTGGTTTCCCACCGGCTGTGTATGCTCGACGCCGGTATAGCGAGCAGCATAAACGCGAGCGCACAGGCGGACGCTCCGGCGAAGCCTCCCATCGAATAGCGCATGAAGGCGCTTTGCGCGTCGGCACGGGCGGGGCGTTTATCCATTTTACCGCCGTTTTGCGTACGGTTTCTGTCGATTCCGCGCTGAGAATATACGCTGTCGTACAGCTTTAGAACTATTATACCGCAAAGCGCCGAAATAATCAATGCAAAATACCAGCTGCTGCTCGAAATATTATATGTAAAAACAAAAATCACGAGCGTCAGCCCGAAGGCAAAGACGGGCGTCAGATACGCGCGGCGGCAGAGCGACAGGCAGAATATCACCGAAAGCGTCAGAATCAGCAGAGTTATTCCGCCAAGGCTCAGCAGCTCCGGCGAAAAGGTTTTGTCGGGCGTTATAGGTTCGAGCGCACGGAAACCGGCGTCAGAAAGGCGCTCCATGACCGAATTCCAAACCGAATATACCGAATTCTCAAGAAAAACGATCGGCTTTTTGGTCAGCAGAACAAAAACCGCGCCGCCGATTGCGATAACGCACCATCCGGCGCGGCGAAGGAGCGGGCGTGAGCACATGGCGGCAATCAGTGCGCAGAGCAGCGCGGACGCCGACACGGCATACAGAGGACTTATATCGATCAAAAACGCGTCGCAGAAGAACATTGCAAGACCAAAAACGGCGGCGAGAGCGACGGCGGCGCGCAGAATATAGCCCACAATATACGCTTCGCGGGAAACGCGTCCGCTTTCGGGCGCGAGGACATATTCCGCAGAACGCGGTTTTTGCAGCGTTTTGTTCATCCTATTATAATATCCCTCGGAAATCCTGTGATTGTGTGGTGTTACAAATATATCCGAGTTTTCATTTCGGATTTTTCGGTATTATACAAACTTTTCAATATTTTTTATACATTTTGACCGTATGCAGCGATTTTTCGGACAAGCCCTAATCAGATGACGCGGATGCCGGCGGCGGCAAGGGCGGCGGAGCAGCGGAGCTGAAGCTCGGTATAGGCGTCAAGGCTGGCGGGCGCTATTTTTTCGGTGAGCGGACAGCCGAAAACCTCGAAAGCTCCCGCCGCGGTTATACTGCCGTAATACGCGGCGGCGGCGGTGAGAGCGGCGGTCGATTTTTCATCGAGCGTCGGCGTGACGAACAGCATCGCGACCGCCTGCGTTTCATCGGTGAGGGCGGTGAGCGACGCCGCGTCCCTCTCCGGCTCATACGCTATCGGCGCGGTGGCGATGACGCGGAAAACCTCGTCCATATCGTATAAGGTCTGCATCGGGTAGATAGCGGCGCCGCCCTCAATACGTCTGTCATACCACAAAAGCGTGCAGCTGTTGCCGCAGCGAAGCTCGCGCGACGCGACGGCGACGGCGGTTTCGATAACCGAATCGGCGGCGAATTCGTTTATGTCGTCGTCGTATATATCCGGCTGAGAGCGGTCGAAATGAGCCGCAAGATCGGCGAAAACATAGGTCGTCTTGCCCGAATTCATCGCGTATTCCTTGGTGATAAGCTCAGAGCGTCCGCTCGAGAGCTTCCAGTGGATATTCTTCATATTGTCGCCGACGCGGTAATCGCGGATATCGGACATTTCCGAGCGGTCGACGCCCAAAATATTCTTCTGCGAATCGGTATTGACATCTGACGCCGAAACGTCGCTCTCGCCGCTCAGCGTCAGACGGCGCGGAGTGACGAAAACCGTGCAGAACGCGCCGATGCGGCGGCGGACACGCGCCATGCGGAACAGATCGTAAAAATACATATCCGAAACGCCCGTTTCATATTCCCCGCGATAATTGTAAATTACGTTCTGCTCGATATTGTACGACGAAAACGGCGGCATCGACACTGTCACGCGGCGCGGAACACAGCGGACGCCGTGCTCGCTCGGTACGGTTATGTCGCAGTCGAGAAACGGTATCGGCAGAAAGGTGGGGTTCGAAAGTGTGATGGTGAATACGGCTTCACTTTTCTTCTCGATCTCGTTTTTTGAAGAAACCGCCGAAACAGTCACGGCGGCGCGCGCTGCGAGGAGATATACCGCAGATATTAGCGGCGCTGTCAGCATAAATACAAAAAGCACCGACGAAAGGGGCGAGCGCAGAGCCTGAGTGAAAATATAGGTAAAAAACAGCAGCAGGATATATACGAAAAACGGCGTCCTCAGCGAAAACGCACAGCGTCGCGGCGGCACTGGATCGGCGCGGCGCTTTTTTTCACGTTTTGCGGCGCGCTCGGCTTTTCTAAGCTGTGCCGCCTGTACGCGTCCTCGCTTTTTGTCGTCCGCGCTCTTTTGGGGCGCTCCGGGCGTTACCGTCATTTCGCTGTCACCCTCTGCGGACGCGGCGCGGCGTCGGGCGAGCCGTAAACAGGCGCTTTGTCCGAATCCGAGGGCAGAGCCGTCGCGCGTATGATCTCGGTCAGAACGTCGTTCGCGGTTATTCGCGCGAGCTTCGCCTCCTGACTCAATATGACGCGGTGAGCTATCACCGAGCGGAAAATGGATGCGATATCCTCCGGCAGAACGTATGTACGGCGGTGCATAAAGGCGTATGCCTGCGCCATTCGCATAAGGGCGAGCGACGCCCGCGGACTTGCTCCAAGCGCAAGCTTAGGGTGGCGGCGCGTCGCCGAAATGAGCATTACGATATATTTATACAAAACGTCCTTTATATAAACCTGCGAAACGACTCCGCGCAGCTCGCGCAGAACCTCGGTCGAGCAGACCGTCCGAATCGTATCAAGCGGCGCTGAGGTGCGTCTGCCCTCGATTATCGCTATCTCCTCGGCAAGCGACGGATAACCCATCGAGAGCTTGACGGTGAAGCGGTCGAGCTGCGCTTCGGGCAATGGATAGGTGCCGACGAAGCCGGTCGGGTTCTGCGTCGCTATGACCATGAACGGATCGGGTATATCGTAGGTTTTTCCGTCGACCGTCACCTGGCTCTCCTCCATCGCTTCGAGCAGCGCAGACTGAGTTTTCGGCGAAGCGCGGTTTATCTCGTCGGCGAGCAGCAGATTGCACATACAGAGTCCCTCTTTGAACTCAAACTGTTCGTCACGTCGGTTGTAGATATTGAAGCCGGTGATATCGCTCGCCATGATATCGGGGGTAAACTGCGCGCGCTTATAGGTAAGTCCGGCGGCGCGGGCGATGGACGCCGCGAGCGTCGTTTTACCGGTGCCGGGAACGTCCTCGATGAGAACGTGTCCGCCCGCGAGCAGAGCGGTGAGCAGCATCAGCACAACGCTGTGTTTGCCGATAACCGCCTTTTCGATCTCCGCGGCGATCGAATCCGCGATATTAAATACGGCGTCCGAAATTTCAAGTGGAGCATCAGTTGGTCTGATTATATTGTCGGCGTCTGACATTATCCGCGTTCTCCGTTTCATTATATGTATTTTAGGCTATTATACCATATATCCGGCGCGAATACAATTATAATATTTGAATAATTTGTCGGCGGAGCGGAAATTTTTGTTTATAATTACGATAAATACCTCGAGCAGCACGAGCCGAGTCTCCTCAGCCGCGCGTTCCGTGAGAAAGCCGGAGAGTCTGAGCGCAAGCCGTTCTGCAAATATGCTGTGAAAATCGTAGGGATGTCCGTCATTTCAGGTTCGTTACCCGTTTGCGTGCGGAAAATCATCTGAATTATGCGTTATTGCGCATATCGCTTGCAAAATATACGGAATATGATAATCCGGCGTATTATTTATTCATATCTATTGCATTTTTATTAAATATATGTTATATTATTATGTGTAAATACACAGCCGGATGAATATTTATGCCTTACGGCATAAAAACGGCGGATTTTAATACGGAGGAACATAATATTATGAAAAAGTTTATCAGAATTCTCACGCTCGCGCTTATAGCGACCCTCTGCATCGGCGCTTTCGCCGGCTGCGGCAAAACGCCCACGGTCGACACTATCAGGAAAGAGGGCAAGATTGTAATGCTCACCAACGCCGCTTTCCCGCCCTTTGAATATGTCGACGGCAGCGATATCGTCGGCGTCGACGTCGATATCGCCCGCGAGATCGCAGCTGATCTCGGTGTAGAGCTTGAAATCCAGAACATGGAATTCGACGGCATTGTCGGAGCGGTTCAGAGCGGCAAGGGCGCAATCGGCGTCGCCGGTATGTCCATAAACGAGGAGCGCCTTCAGAGCGTTGATTTCTCGGTCGAATACGTCAAGAGCAAGCTCGTCGTGCTCGTTTCGTCTGACAACACCGAAATCACAACCCCCGATGCGCTCACCGGCAAATCGATAGCCGTTCAGACCGGCACGACCTCCGACGTTTTCGCGTCGGATATCAAGGACGCGACAATAAGCCGCTATAAGAGCTTCCTCGACGCCGCTTCCGCACTCAACAGCGGCAAGGTCGACGCAGTTATAGTCGACGAAATGACCGCCGCCGAGATACTCTCCGCAAACGCCATTCTCGTTCAGCTCGCCGATCCGCTCACCGAGGAGAGATACGCGATCGCCATTCAGAAGGGCAATAAGACTCTGCTCGACGCTGTCAACACCACCCTCAACCGCCTTATCTCCGAGGGCAAAATCGACGAGTACATTTATAATCACACCGCCGCCGGCACAGAAGCCGAGGGCTGAAACCTTTAGGACTTAAATAATGACTTTCTTTTCCGATATTCTCGCGCGTTTCTACCGCACTCTTATAGTCAAGGACAGATGGCTGCTGCTGCTGCGCGGTCTGCGCGTCACGCTTATCATCGCGGCGGTTTCGCTTGTAATCGGCGTTGCGCTCGGCGTTATTGTCGCGGTCGTCAAGGTCGCTCATTCGCAGAAGCCGAAATCCGCTGCGCTTAAAATACTCAACGCCGTCTGTTCGGTATATATCAATGTCATACGCGGCACTCCTATGGTGGTGCAGCTCATGATAATGTATTTTGTAGTGTTCGCGTCGTCGTCGAACGGCGTCGCCGTCGCTATACTCGCGTTCGGCATAAACTCGGGCGCTTATGTCGCCGAGATAATGCGCGCGGGAATTTTGGCGGTTGACCGCGGTCAGACAGAGGCGGGGCGCTCGCTCGGACTTTCGTCTTTTCAGACCATGAAGGAAATAGTGCTGCCGCAGGCGATCAAGAACATACTTCCGGCGCTCTGCAACGAGTTTATAACGCTGCTCAAGGAAACGTCGGTCGCTGGCTATATCGCGGTCGAAGATCTCACCAAAGCGGGCGATATGATACGTTATTCGACCTATGACGCGTTTGTGCCGCTCGTCGTGGTGGCGCTGATATACCTCGTCATGGTGCTCGGACTCACCAAGATCGTCGGCATATTCGAGAGGAGGCTCGCGCGCAGTGACAACAGATAACGCAGGCAAAAATTCAGCGTCGGCTATGAACTCCGAGCACTCCTCGCCCATGATAGAGGTGCGCGGACTGCACAAAAGCTTCGGAAATAACCATGTGCTTCGCGGCATCGACGAAAAGATCGCTCACGGCGAAAAGGTGGTGGTCATCGGACCGTCCGGAAGCGGAAAATCAACCTTCCTGCGCTGTCTGAATCTGCTTGAAACTCCGAGCGAGGGGCAGATCTTCGTCGAGGGTGAGGAGATCACCTCGCCGAAATGCAGTGTCGACGCCGTTCGGCGTAAAATGGGCATGGTGTTCCAGCATTTCAACCTGTTCCCTCACCTCACCATACGTCGGAACATAACGCTCGCGCCGACCAAGCTCGGGCTTATGGGCATGGACGAAGCGAACGAAAAAGCCGAAAAGCTGCTTGCCCGCGTAGGGCTTTCGGATAAGGCGGACGCGTACCCCGGCTCGCTTTCCGGTGGTCAGAAGCAGCGTATAGCGATCGTCCGTTCGCTCGCGATGAACCCCGACGTCATGCTGTTCGACGAACCGACGTCGGCGCTCGATCCGGAGATGGTCGGCGAGGTGCTCGACGTCATGCGAGAGCTTGCCGCCGACGGCATGACCATGGTCGTGGTGACGCACGAGATGGGTTTTGCGCGGGAGGTCGGAACGCGGGTGCTGTTCATGGACGGCGGAATCGTCCTCGAGCAGAACGAGCCGCACGCCTTCTTCGCAAACCCCACCCAGCCGAGAACCATTGAATTTTTGAGCAAGGTATTATAAAACCTTTGCTTTTGATACGAAAAAAACCGGAGCTTGCGGACTTTACCGTCCGATCGCTCCGGTTTTTTATTATACGAATAATACTTATCCGACTATTTTGTCGACGACCTTATCGAGCGCGTTCTGATATTTTTCAGCTTTCTTTTCAAAGGCGCTTGTGACGTTGGTGTCAAACTTATTGAGCAGCTCGCGCATATCGCCGGTTATCGAAAGACCGGAATTTGCGAGTCCGAACGCGAGGTCAAGACGGAAATTCGAGAGTATGAGATCGAGCATCTGCGCCGATTCTTCGTCGCGCGAATATTTCGTTTTGATGGCGACCTCGATGTAGGCTGGCTTTGTATACTGATACGACTGGTAAGACATTTCCTCAATTATAGCCGAGGTGCGATCGATATCGGGATTTGTGACCGGAACGGCTATCGCGCTCATCGCGCCGGGATGTATCACCGTGACGTAATTTTCCTGCGCGGCGTCATATTTCGGGGTGGGGATGATTCCGAAATCAGAGGTCATATCGCGGAAATCTACGATATAGCTGAGATCCAGCCGATAAAGCAGCAGTCTGTCCTCATTGAACGCAGTTCCGCCCGCCGTATTGCGCAGCGGAGAGCCGTAGCGTTCGGTATACATCGAATAATCGGTGTTGGAAAAATCCTCGACCATCTGCTGGAAGAACGAAACGAAGCGTTCGGAAAGCGCGATCGAGGGGATATCCTCTGAATCCTTTGTGACGAAGAACAGATCGGCGCTGTACGGGAATATTATCGCCGAGCTTGAGAGATGACCGATGCCGTAAACGTCGTTTTCGTCCATCACACCGTCGCCGTTTATATCGTTTGAAACCTTTTTGCATTCCTCGATCATTTTGCCGTATGTCCATTCGCCGGAATTTACCAGCGCGTACAGATCGGAAACATTATAATTTGACGCGAGCGTCTTATTATAAGCAAGCACCTGCGCCGAGCCATAGGTGTGCATTGAAATATCGCTGACGGCGAAATAATTCTTATTCGCTATCGAGGTATCGGTGAGAATATCGGACGCCCACCAATCCTTTGTAAAATCGACGTTGGGAAGCTCATGCACCTCTGTCAGCGCCCCGACGGAGGCAAGCGAGAAAGCGTCGTAGACCGTCGGCAGAGCGAGATCCCAAGTGTCGTCGCCCGCCTGAACCGATTTTTTAACAGCGTTGAGCACGCCGGAATTGTGCGTCGTTGTAATTTTGACGTTCAGCTTCTCCATCACCGCCAGATTGCGGGCGTAAATAGCGTCATTGAGCGTTTCGCCGTTGGCGGTTTCGGCTTCTATCTCCTCGATAATGTGCGCGGCTTCGTCGTTTTCCATGACGATAACGCGGAAATCGTAGCCGCCGTAATCCTCGTCAAAGGCGACGGGAGTCTGGGCTGGAGTCAGCGTTTGCTCTGACACGGTGGTTTCGTCCGTGCCGGCGGCGGCTGTCGTCGTGTCAGCTGCCGGAGTGTCGGTTTTATCCGAACCGCACGATACCGCCGCCGTTGACATTGCGAGCAGGGCGAGCAGGAGCGCGATCAGACGCAGTGATTTTTTCATTTGTGTTTCCTCTCTTTATCGTTTGATTTATATATTTTTTCGTAAACGTATATATAATATGTAACTCATATGGAATCAGCGCTCGATCTTAACCTCGGTGTAAACGATATTGCGGCGGTTCCATGTGTAAGCGCAGTGCAGCGTATCGCCGTGTACTATGATCGACGGATAGGAAAATTCGCCTTTTTCACTCTCAAGCGTGAGCATATGCTCGAATGACGCTCCGCCGTCGCGAGATACCGCTATATCGAGCGGTGTACGCGCCGCGAAATTGCCGGTCACCGGGTTATAAACGAGAAAAATATCGCCGTCCGACGCCGCGAGGTCGATGCCGCTGTTGTTGTTCGGGACTGCGGTTTCATAGGCGTCGCTCCAGCTTCTGCCGAAATCGGAGCTGTCGGTGCGCCACAGCCTTCCCCATGTCGAGCGCATGAGCATATGCGTACCGTTTTTATCCTCCCAGATCGAGGGCTGAATGAGTCCGTTGGTTTTTATGGTTTTATATCCGTTTTCCATCGCTTCGCACGAACGGTATTTTATCGGTGAGCATTCGTTCCAGCTCTCGCCCTCGTCGGTGGAATATTCGGGTATGACCGTCCAGTCGGAGAGCGTTTCGAGCGAGCGCGGGGCGATGAGAGTGCCGTCGGAAAGACATACCGGTTTATTTTTGACCGGACCTCGCGCTTCCGCTTCGTTTGTATCTATGCAGACCGGTTCGGTGAAGCTGCGGCAGCCGTCCCGCGATACGCAGTACATGGTTTTCCAGCTCGGAATGTATTTTCCGATTTTGAACCACAGCGCGACGTCGCCGTTTTCGCGGACATACATGACCGGATTCCAGTGCGGCAGCCCTTCATCGGCGCAGACGCGAGCGGAATAGGCGAAAACGCCGTTTTCATCTTCAACGGCGACATGGATTTTCACGTCGTCGGCGCCCTCATGCTCGCCCCCGAAGCAGGCGGCGGCTATATGTCCGTCGGGCAGACGGACGAGCGTCGAGGCGTGCGCGGACGGAAAATATTTGTCCATTTCAAAAACAAATGTCCGCTTTGTCTGTGTAAGCTTCATGAAAATTATTCCTCCGTGCCGTTTTCGGCTGTTTTTTCGAGTGTTGAGTCATAATTGCACATCGAACGCGCGATATGCTCGCGTATACATTCGCCGGCGCGCTTTGAATCGTGCGCGGCGAGCGAAGATATCAGCCGTTCGTGATATTCGTAGCCGCTGATATCGGCGCCGCTGGCATTCTGCGTGACTCGGAATATCGGTATGAGCAGACTTGTCAGCGAATTTACGAATATTGAGAGCAGCTCGTTGCCGCTTGCCTCTGCCACAGCGACATGGAAGCGGACATCGCTTTCGATATAGCTTTCGGTATCGGGGGCGCGTCGCAGAGTGTCGTTTATTCCGCGCAGCTCGCAAATCTCGCGGTCGGTGATTCTCGCGGCGGCGAAGGTGAACGCCATCTCCTCGAGCGTTTTGCGTACGGCGAAGATATCGCGCGGCTGTATATTGCGGCTCTGCATCATGCGCGATATTGTCTGCGTCAGATTTTCGACGGGCGGGGCGCATACGAAGCTTCCCTCGCCGTTTTTCTGCACTATAAGTCCGCGCGCCTTGAGCAGCATAAACGCTTCGCGCACGACCGGACGTGATACGCCGAACGAAACCGCGAGCGACTGCTCGGAGGGCAGTTTGCCGTCCGTGCCGGTGATCTCGCCGTTGAGAATCATATTTTCGAGTTTATCGGCGACCATTTCGTATAGGTTCACTTTATTGATCTTCATTTCAAAATCGTCCATATTTTTTCCTTTGCCTAATGGTGTAATGCTGTTAAGCTGTATTACAGCTATTTTATCATGTGTATTATGTTTTGTCAAGAGAATATACAAGGTGATTTTTCACAAACATTCAACGTGTAATTTGTGATGTTTGTCCTGCTTTCATATGCCGAGGTGCTTGTTTGTACATACGGATTAATCTGAGGGTGAGGGTTATGCTTTATTTTTCTCGTGGGAACGTTTATTTTTTCGCGGACGTTGCTCGCGGACGTTTTCGCGAACGTTTTGCGCGGATGTTTTCGCGGACGTTTTCGCGGAAGAATCTGGAGGATGGGGGACGCGGCGGCGCCCCTCACCCTCCAGACCTCCCGTTCCCCGCTGGGACGCGCAAGATACGTGCGGCACTCCCGCGTGTGAGCGCACTATGCAATATGAAGTCTCGTTAATGCCGCTGTTTCTCTCCAAGCGTGGTGTGGCGCAGCCGCACCAGCGGAGATGTGTACCCTGATGCGCCATTCGACGGCAGCAGCGTTGCGAAAATATTTTCGCAACGAACACCGCCGTCGCTACCCGACCTCGGATAAACACATCGAGCAACGCGAGCCGAGCGCGGCTTATTTTGCCGCTTGCGAAGAATATGCGGCCCGTGTGAATTCCACCCTCGTGCGCACTTCACACGCGGGAGCCGCGCCTCTTAAAGCGCACCGTTCCAAGGGAAAACGGGAGAGTCTGAGAGGACGGAAAACCGTAGGGTTGTCCGTCCTTTCAGGTTCGTCACTCGTTTCGCAAACGAAAAA
>JBAXZA010000006.1:0-15715 GCA_041670545.1 Eubacteriales bacterium
ACGGTTCGCTTTATTTCGGTTATTTTGAGGACGACCTTAAAAACGGACAGGGAAAATTCATCTGGGCGGACGGTTCTTCCTATGAGGGCGCGTATGTAAACGACCGCAAGGAGGGTACGGGTATCTATACCTTCGGCAACGGCGACGTTTACAGCGGAGCTTTTGTTTCCGATGTCCGCACCGGCACAGGTACTTATACATGGGCGAACGGCGAGATATATACCGGAGCGTTCGTCGACGGCAAAATGAACGGCTGGGGCAAATACACCTGGCCGTCCGGACGCACGCTCGAGGGACTTTTTGAAAACGGCAAATTCGTCCGCACCCAGCCAGCCGCATAAGGGCAGAACAGGTTTTTCATGCCGCCGCGTCCGACGGCGGGAAAATTCCATGTAACACAGTCTTTTGAAATAAAAACAGAGAGCGTGAGATTATCTCACGCTCTAATGCTTTAAGGCTCGCTGCCAATACAATACAATATAAAAAGGCGAAAAATATGAATATTCTGCTTGCAACAATGTCGCTCGATATCGGCGGCGCGGAAACGCATTTCGTGGAGCTTGCGCGCGAACTTTCGCGCCGCGGACATAAGGTGACGGCGGTGTCGGCGGGCGGAGTTTACGTCCCGGCGCTCACCGAAGCCGGAGTCGCCCACGTCGCCGCCCCGCTCAATACAAAGCGCCCCGACTGCGTGCTCAAATCCTATAAAATAATAAAAAAGCTGCTTAAAACGGGCGGCTTTGACATCGTTCACGCCCATGCTCGCATACCGGCTTTTATATGCGGAATCGCGGCGCGGAAATACGGTGTGCGCTTTGTCACCTCCTGCCACGGAGTTTACGCGGCGACGCCATATTGGAAGCTGATATCCGACTGGGGCGAGCGTACCCTCGCCGTCAGCTGCGATATCAAGAATTATCTCATCGATAATTACGGTCTGTGGAGCGACAACATCACCCTCACCATAAACGGCGTCGACACCGGACGATTTTCCGGCATACCAGACGACGCGTCCTCGGCGGTCACGCGTGAATTCAATTTGTCCGAGAGCTGCCGCCACCGAATCATCTATGTAAGCCGCATTGACCGCGAGAGCGCGCATATCGCGTTTCAGCTCTGCGAGATCGCCGGACAGCTGCTCTCGCTCTATCCCGATCTTGAAATCGTGATGATAGGCTACGGCACCGATTACGAGCGGCTCGATGGCGTGGTAAGCGCTCTCAACGCGCGTCTGGGGCGCAATGTGATAACGCTCGCCGGCGCGCGCACCGATGTTTCGGCGTTTTTGGCGATAGGCGAACGTGACAGCGCAAGCAGCGGCGTCCAAACAGCGCAAAATACCGCCGACGGAGCAAAAATTTACCGCCCCAATATTTTCGTAGGAGTTTCGCGTTCGGCGCTCGAGGCAATGTCGGCGCGTGTTCCGGTGATATTGGCAGGCTCGCAGGGTTATCTCGGAGTGTTCGGCGAGCGGAATATCGCCGCCGCGCTCGATACCAACTTCTGCTGCCGCGGCTGCGGCGACAGCACACCAGATAAACTGCTTTCTGACGTCAAAACGCTGTTTGCTCAATCTGACGAGCAGCGCGCCGACCTCGGCGAATACTGCCGCGCCGCCGTGATGGAGCATTATTCCATATCGCGCATGGCGGACGACGCCGAGAACGTTTACAATTCCCTGCGTCCGCTCAAAAAATATAAACGCGGCGATGTTATCCTCTCCGGCTATTACGGCTACGGCAACGTGGGCGACGACAGCCTTTTGCAGCTCATCACGGCGTCGCTTCGCAGGCTCGATCCGGATATACGTCTGACGGTGCTGTCACATTCGCCGCGCGAAACGTCGGAGCGCTACGGTGTGCGGGCGATATCGCGCTTCAATCTGTTCGCCATACGGCGCGAGATGAAGTGCGCGGGTTTGTTAATCAGCGGCGGCGGCAGTCTGCTTCAGAATTCGACGAGTCAGCGCTCGCTCGTTTATTACACTGGAATAATGCGCATGGCGAAGTCGATGGGACTGCGCGTTATGCTCTACGCTTCCGGCATAGGGCCGCTCGGAGGCGAGCGGGCAGAGCGCATATCGCGCGAGGTTCTCGAGTCCGCCGACGCCGTCACCCTGCGCGATAACGGCTCATATGAAACGCTGAGAGCGCTCGGCGTCAAAAATTCGCGCGTGCGTGTGACGGCCGATCCGGCGTTCGGAATTATCCGTCAGCAGAACCGCGAAACGATCGACGTTTGGGTGAAATATCGCCTTGCGCTTGACGGAATCGATATCGCCTCGGGCAATTATTACGCCGTATCGCTTCGCGGACGCACACGATTTGATCATGTTTATATGGAAAATACCGTTGCGGCGTGTAAAATCATATCGGACGAATACGGTCTTATCCCGATATTCATGCCGATGCAGAACGATCAGGACGAGGAAATCAGCCGCATGGCGGCAAACGCGGTGAGCGGAGCGAGGATGGTGCGCGGACTTACGGCGTCCGAGATAACGTCGATGGCGGCGCATATGCGGTTTGTGCTGGGAATGCGGCTGCATTTTCTGATATACGCGGCGGCGTCCGGCGTGCCGGTCATCGGTCTTGCCTACGATCCCAAGGTCGACGGGCTGTTCGATATGCTCGCCCTTACGCGCCCGTTAACAGCCGACTCTCTGACGCCAGAGCTGCTCGCCGCCCAGATGCGCGCCGCCATCGACCGCGCGGACGAGCTTTCGGCGGTCATAAGCGAGCGTGTAAATGATCTGCTCGCCGTTTCGGACGATGCCGAAGAAGCGCTCCGTATCAAAGGTTAAAGGCGTTAACTGTCAAAAGCCTAAACGAAAGTTAAAAAGTAAACTATATGCAGGACTATAAAAGTTAACAGCCTAAACGGCGGCAATCATTTCAAGTTAAAAAAGTAAAAGCTTAAAGATGCAGCGAAAATTTAAAAGTAAACAAAGTAAACGAAAAAGGTGCGGACTTAATCGCACCTTTTTTCGTTTATAAAACAGTGCCGCTTGCCGGCGAGGTTTTGACGCAGTGAACTATAATGTTTTCGCGGCTCTCGAGGACGGCTCTAATATCGGCGGCGAGAGTCGGACGCGAATTAATATCGAGCCGGACGCTTTTTATTCCGTAGGCGCCGGCTATCGCGCCAAAATCGGGATTTTCAAGCTCGCTCGCCATCAGATGCCCCTCATAACGCGCGCGCTGCATCGTTCGTATCATGCCGAGCGCGTTGTTGTCCATCAAAAATACCTTCACAGGCAAAGCGGAACGCAGCCGTGCAAGCGGCGCAAGCTCCTGCATTGTCATCTGAAAGCCGCCGTCGCCGCAGATGAGCACTATCTGACGTGCTCTGAGCGGGCTGTATTCCGAAATCGTATCGATACCGGCTGCATCGGCGGCGGAGAGCGACAGCGACGCTCCTATGGCGGCGGGCAGACCGAAGCCCATGACTCCCAGCCCGCCGCTTGTGATAAAGCCGCGCTCGAATATCGGCTCAAGCTCGCGAGCCGCCGTCATCTGATGATTTCCGACGTCGGTGACGTATATGGCGTCGCGCAGCTCATGCTCGCAGATATCCACCTGACGCAGTATCTCGCGGCATGAAAGACGGTCGGAGGGCGTTGGCGGCGGAGTTTTTTCGCGGCGGAATATGCCGTCGAGCTGCGCGTTCCATAAGGAGATGTCCTCACGGCGCAGCTTCATTTCACCGTCGAGCAGGCATGAGAATAATTCGTGCGCCGAGCAGACCGCCGCGATATCCGCCGTGACGTTTTTCGATATCTCCGCGCTGTCGATATCGGCGTGAATCAGCATTTTAGTGTGTGAGAAGCGCTCGAAATCCGACACCGTGCGGTCGGAGAAGCGGCAGCCCGCCGCGAGGACGAGATCCGCCTGCTCCATCGCGGCATTTGCCGCCGGAGTGCCGTACATTCCGGTAAGACCGAGCATACGAGCACCGCTGTTCAGCTTTATTCCCATTCCCATAAGCGTCGTTGCGACCGGAATGTCATATTTTTCGGCAAAACGCGACAGCAGTCCGCCCGCGCCCGCCGATACCGTGCCGCCGCCCGCGAGTATAACCGGACGGTAGCAGCGCTCGAGCGCCGAGCGGATATCATCGATACAGCTGCCGAGGGTGAGCGGATTTTCGCGCACGCGCGGCAGAGCGCTGCCGCAGGGGACGCTGTCGTCGAGCTGCGCGGCAAAAACATCGCGGGATATATCTACAAGCACCGGCCCGGGGCGTCCGGACGACGCTATCCGCCATGCTTCCTCAAGAGTTGATCTCAGCGCGTCGGCGCGTTTGACGAGGTAATTATGCTTTGTCACGGGAATGGTTATGCCCATGATGTCGGCTTCCTGAAACGCGTCACGTCCGATGCTCATAACGCCCACCTGACCGGTGATGACAAGCAGCGGGACGCTGTCGAGATACGCGTCGGCGATGGCGGTGACGAGATTTGTCGCTCCCGGGCCGGAGGTGGCGATGCAGACGCCGGGACGTCCGGTCGCGCGCGCATAACCGCAGGCGGCGTGGCACGCTCCCTGTTCATGACGCATAAGGATATGGCGGGGCGCGGCGATATCGTCGCGGCAGCGGTAAAACTGCTCGTAAATATCGAGCACGGGCGAGCCGGGATAGCCGAATACCGTCCGAACCCCTTTTTCGCGCAGAAAATCAATGATATATTCCGCTCCGCTGACAAGCATAATAATGATATCCTTCCGTGATAAATATTGATTTCAGCATGACCGAAAATTATCACGCTGCGGTTTTATAGCCCGCGCGCGCTGCATTTCGATATGCACAAACTCGCCGGCGCGTGTTACATTTCGATATGCACAAACTCGCCGGCGCGTGTTACATTTCGATATGATTAAACTCGCCGACGCGCTGCATGATTTCGCCCTCGCGTCCGCTGCTTGTGAATACGAAGGTCTGCACGCCGTTTTTTGCCTTGGCGGCAAGTATCCGCAGCATATTCTCCATGCGAGTGTCGTCGAGCCGTGAAAAGGCTTCGTCGAGCAGCACCGGCGGAGTCGTCGTCCGGCAGAGCAGCTCGAGCAGCGCGAAACGCAGCGCGACATATGCGGCGTCGCGAGTTCCTCCGCTCATATAGCTGTCGGGGAGGGTGCGTCCGTCGGCGCGGAAATATAAGCCAAGCTCGGGCGATACGCCGATTTCGTCGTATCTTCCGCCGGTCGCTTCGCTCATGAGCTTTCCGGCGTTCGCCGACAGCTTGGGGGTGACGTCCGAGCGCAGACCATCGGACGCTTCGCGAAGCTTATCGTGCGCGAGCAGCAGGGCGTCGGCGCGGGATATTTCATCGTACAGCTGACGGTCGATGTCAGATATGGCTTCGGCAAGCTCCGCCGCCGATTCGCAGCAAGCGCGGCGCGACGCCAGCTCCACCTCGGTTTCGTGAACGTGTCCGGTCATTGTAGCGACCGCCGCCGTCGAAAAATCATAACGGCGCTTCAGCTCGCGGCGGTCAAGTCCGGCAAGCGCGGCGCGGTCAAGCGTTCTCGCTTTTTCCTCTGCGGCGGCGATATCAATATCACAAAGCGACGAACGCTGTTTTGTCACCTCGTCGCGGCGGCGCAGCGCTTCATCATAAAGCGAACGCAGACGGACGCAGTAGTCGCTAAGCTCTGCTATCGCTTCGGAAACGTCGCCGCTCCGTCCGCTCGACGCGAGCATGGCAGCAATTTCGTCGGATTTCGCCTTATACGCGTCGGAAATATGACCGACGATGGCGCTTCGTTCGCTCTCACGCGCTCCCCGCTGCGATTCAAGCTCCTTCTGACGGTGGATTCTTTCGCGCAGACGTCCGGCGGAGCGCATTATGTAATCGAGAGTGCCGGAAAGCTCGTCGGCTTCCGAACAGCAATAGCGTTCGAGCAGTGCGGCTCGCTCGTCGGTGCGGCGCGAACGCAAAAGCGCTAATACAACGAGCGCGATGGCGCACACTCCGGCCGCCGCGACCGCCGGGACGGTAAACTCCGGCATATTGAGATAAGCGAGCGCAGCGCCGCCGGCGAACAATATCGTGAAAAAGAGAGAAACGCCGCACAGCGCGGTCATCAGCTTCACGGAGCGCTCGCATTTCGCGCATTTCGCCGCGACCGCGTCCTGACCGCCGTCCTCGTTGAGCTTGACCTCAAGCTCGAGCAGCTCGGCGTCGGAGGTCGGCGAGACCTCGTTGTTTTCCTCGGCAGGCGCGGTTGCAGCGTCGCCGGAAAGAACGCCGCGCGTTTCGTCGAGCTGACGCCCGATAGCGTCGAGCGAAGCGGACTGCTCGCGCAGCCGTGCGAGATATTTCGCGGGTGAATCGTAGCCCTCCGCCTTAAACTGCGCGGCGCAGGCGCGGTATTCGCGCACCGAACGTCCGTATTCGTGCTCGCTTGAGCGCAGCCGTGCGATCTTATCGCCAAGCTCGGCGATATCGAGCGAATGAAGCTTGTCCGCGATGTTCATTGACATTTCGCGGTTGTCCTCGATTTTCTTTGTCAGCTCCCGAAGCGTTGCCTCGCGGGATATTATATCCGCAGAGGACGTTTCTGCGGCGGAAAGACGGGCTGACAGCTGTTCGCGCTGTGACATGAGCGCTCCGATGCTCCCTCCCCTGCCGTTTTTATGACGAAGCTTAACGCGCGCGGCGTCGAGCGTGTCGAGAGCTTTTTCGGTGGATATCGATTCGTCGGCGGAATATAGAAGATTTTCGATAGCGGCGCCGACAGCGTCGCCAGACGCCCCGCCGTCTGCAATCGCGCCGCCGCCCGTCTGCGTTATGAACGCGGTTCGCATGAAAACCTCCGCGTCGATGCCGAAAAGCGTTTCGCCGGGCGATCTTGACAGCTTGAGCGGCGACAACGAGCCGAGCGCCGTGACCGTGAGTCTTTCCGTGCCGTCCGCTGCGGTTTCGCGCTCGATGCGCAGAGAACGTCCGTTGACGGTTATCTCGGCGACTCCGCCGACTCCGCCGCCCGATACGGGCAGAGCGGCGGTGCGTTCGCGCTTGTCGGAGAAGCCGTAGAAAATATATTTTATGAACGCGGCGACGCTCGATTTGCCGCGTTCGTTTGAGCCTTCGACGATGTTGACGCCCCCGCCCGGCGTAAGAACCAAGCCGGATAGCCCTCCGAACCGCGATATTTCGATTTTATCGATACGCAATGTTTGACACCTCTCTTATGGTTTTAGCGTGAATATATCATTCGGCGCGTTATGTTATGCGCCTGTATGAAAAATCATGCGCGGAGACCGAGCGCGAATGAAACGGCGGCGCGGGCGGTATCCGGCGATACGCTGCCTGAGCCTCCAGTATATATATCGAGCGCAGCTTTTATCGCGCCGTCGGGATCGCCGCGCGGCTTCATTTTGAATACCTCTGCGTCACACGGTAGCCTGTCGCGCGGTCGACCTCGCTTATAAGCTGTGCGCCGCCGCCGTTTTCATATACTGCGAGCGCGTTTTTCAGCGCGATGTCCACAATGTCGTCATAGGTTTTGCGAAGATGATAAAAACCGCTGATATGCGGCGTTATTATCGTGTTTTCGCACCTCCACAGCGGATGGCATGACGGCAGCGGTTCGGGGTTTGAAACATCTATCGCCGCGCCGGACAGCTGTCCCGACGAAAGCGCGGCGGCAAGGGCGTCCGTGTCGACGGCATTGCCGCGCCCGACGTTTATCAGTATCGAGCCGCACTTCATTCGTGAGATGCGCTGCGCGGAGAACATTCCGGCGGTCTGCGGCGTGTCCGGCATGGAAAGCGCGGTGATATCGGCGCGGGAGATTACGGCGTCGATCGAATCCGCGTGATAAAGCTCGTCCACATAATCCGGCATATCAAGCCCCGCGCGGCGCACTCCGATAATGTGAGCGCCCATAAGTGAGCAGAGCCACGCGAAGTGGCAGCCGATATCGCCAAGTCCTATGCAGGCGATGGTCATATCGGAAAGCGATAGGACGTCTCCGCGGTCGAGCCACGCGCCCCGCGCCATATTGTCACGGTAAAGATGAAGCTTTTTTATCAGCATGAGCGCGCAGGCGAGCATATGCTCCGAAATTGCAGCGCCGTACGCCCCGCTCGCGCTGCATAACCGGACGTTCGGCGGCACGACGCCGGGGCGCGAATATGGCTCTGTTCCCGCCATCGACAGCTGGAGCAGCATAAGCCGACGCATATCGGGCAGCATATCAGGCGGCGGCTGTCCTATGACAATGTCCGCGCCGCAAAGCGCCCCGCCGTATTTATCGCGGTCAAAGCTCTGCTTTTGCATATATGAAAGCGTATGGTCATAGGCGTATGTGATATCCGCGCCTCGAAGCGCGTTGGAAAATTTAACGCGCGACTGTTCGTCAAAGGGCATCAGCACCGTAATATTCATAAATTATTACCTGTACAGAGCGGAACGCTCCGTTATATTTTATATCACGCGTTTATAATACGTTCGATCTCGGCGTAGGACGACGCGGTGTAGGTCGGGACGGCGGCGGTGCGGTTTTCGCGGTGCTCCGGATTATACCAGACGCTCGCGAGCCGCGCGTTGTTCGCGCCGAGGATGTCGGCGGCGGGCGAATCGCCTATGACGACGGTTTCTCGCCGGTATGCCTCGCAGTAGCCCGGAATTCCGGCTAAAACGCCGTTGAAATAGCGGACGTCGGGCTTGGTCGCGCCTATCTCCTCCGAAATGAAAATCGAATCGAAGCAGTCGCGTATCGACGAGCGGCGGAAACGCGAAAGCTGAGTCGCCGCTACTCCGTTTGTGATTATCGCCATATAGGCGTCGGGACGCGCCGCGCGCAGGGCGTGGATAAAGCCGTGAGCGCCGTCGAGCAGAAAATCCCCCTCGCCGAGCAGACGCAGATAATCGCGGTTGAAGCTTTCGGCGGGCGCACCGATATCGAATTCGGTGAACAGCCGCCGGAAACGCTCGATCGTCAGATAATCCTTTGTCACCTCGCCGCGGTCGAGCGCGTCCCACAGCGACTGATTTATGCTGTGATAACGCGCGTAAACCTCGTCCGATGGAGAGGACATTCCGTATAACCGGAAAGTCCTGCTAAACGCCGACGCTTCGGATTTTTTGAAATCGAACAGTGTTCCGTCCGCGTCGAAAAGCAGATATGAATACATTGTTTTTTATGCTCCTTTAGGCTTGCGCGATTTTTCGCGCCGCTTTTTATGACCGGAATCGAATCATATATCGGCTCCGGCGAGCGCCGACAGACCGAGTCTGAGCGCCGCCGCCGCCGTCCGCCTTGTTTTTTCGTCGGCGGAGGTGAGCATCGGACAGAGCGCACGATAGAAAGCGCCGCGCACCGTCGGATCGTCCTCGAGCGCCGATGTGTCGAAGGTGGGGGAGGTGCGGTCGTCGATCTCTGGCAAAGTATCGAGCGACAGCGCCGCGCGCACGCACTCGGCGTCCGGCGAGAACGATGGCGAAACCGCGCCCTCGAGCGTAACGCGAACGTTCGTATCGCGCTCGACCCCGGCTCGTTCGGCTTCGCGCAAGATCGCCGGAAGGATATCGGACATTGACGCGGCGCCGCCTATATCAAGGCGCAAAAGCTCATAGCGTACACGCGACAGACGAATAAAGCGGGCGGCGACCTCGGCTTTTCCGCCGGAGCTATCGATATCGATATCGAGTGCGCCGCCGGCGCCGTTTTCGCCGAAATCGCGCGGAGTGAGCGCACCGCTGTACGCGTAGCTGACCCCGCCCTCCCGCCGCAGTCCGCCGCCGTTGTGGATATGCCCGAGCGCGGCGTAATCGAAGCGGGAATCGGCGAGCTGAGCCGGAGTTATCGGGGCGTAGCGCGACGCCGATTTTGTTACATCGCAGTGAGCGCAGAGCAGCCGCACCGCGTTTTGAGCGTCCGAAATGAGAGCCGACGCTTCCTCCGCAGGTGCGTGTTCTAACAAGGGCGAGGTGAACGCCCAGCCGACGACCGAAACGCCGCTTCCGTCCGACGCCGTGAAATCGACGCGTTCGGGACGTTCACTTTTGAAAATATGAACGTTCGGCGGGAATTCCGCCTTTGCCCAGAGTGAAGCCGCGGTATACGGATCATGGTTGCCGGGCGATATGAAAAACCGGGTATCGCACGCCCGCTCAAAGCTCGAGCGCAGCAGCGCGGACGTATCGGCTGTGACGAATTCGGCGTCGTAAATATCGCCGGGCAGCAGCGCGATATCGGCGCGGCGGTCAATGATATGCGTTATAAGGGCGCGGAAGCTCTCCCGCGCCGCCTCGCGTCTTTCCTTACCTCCGCGCCGAAACGGCGTGTCGAGATGAATATCCCCGCTGTGAACGATTTTTAACATGAATTCTCTCCCCGCCGTTTTAAATTGCCGTTATACGGTCATTATATACATTATATACCCATTGGCGCGATATTTCAACGTCGAAATTTGAAAATAGTAATGAAATAACTATGACATGATGAAAAATAAGCTGAGATCCGCCCTGCCCACGTCAAAAATTCACACTTTTGCCGCGCCGTATGATTCGTCCGATGTTGTAATTTCGGTCGGAATGTGGTATAATAAGCGCAAAATAAATAATAACGTGCTTCACAATATAGGAAAGGGATATAAAATTATGGCAAACTATCGCAGCGGACGCGTCAACGAGGAAATGGCGCGCGAACTCGGCAATATCCTGCGCAATGTCAAGGATTACCGTGTGCAGAAAAGCTTCGTAAGCATAACCGGTGTCGACTGCACCACCGATCTCAAATACGCCAAGGTGTTTTTCTCGGTCATAGGCGGCAGCGCAGAGCAGGCTGAGGAGCGCCGCCGCGAGGTCGGCGACGGACTTAAAAGCGCCACAGGCTTCATGCGCACCCAGCTCGCCCAGCGGCTCAATATGCGTCAGACGCCAGAGCTGCGGTTCATACCCGATACCTCAGGCGAGCACGGCGCGAGAATCGCCACCCTGCTGCATTCGGTCAAAGCGGATCTTATCGACGACGAGAAAGTCACGGACGCGGACACCGATAACGGGGAAAGTGTTAAAATTACGGACGCGGACACCGATAATGTGGAAAGTGTTAAAATATCCGGCGCGGAGGACGAAAAGTGAAAGCTACGGCGGCTGACACACCGGCTGAGATCGGCCTTGACGAGGTATGCGCGCGACACCGAGCCGCCGACGACATAGCGGTAATGCCGCACTCCCGCCCCGACGGAGACTGCGTCGGCAGCGCCGCCGCCCTTGTGCTTATTCTGCGGGAGATGGGCAAGCGGGCGTTTCTCGTTCTGTGCGATCCTCTGCCCGAACGTCTGCGGTTTATAGCGCGTCCGGTTCTATCGCCCGGCGCGGACGACGGCTGCTTCGGCGTTCCGGCTCTTCCGCTCGATTTTACCCCTCACTACGTCGTAACGGTCGACTGTGCCGAAGCAAAGCTGCTCGGTGCGTTCGAGCTGCTCTATCCGCGCATTGATTTAAAAATCGACCATCACCCGCCCCGCTCGCAGTTTGCCCGCGAAAACTGCGTGGATACCTCGGCGGCGTCATGCGGCGAGATCATATACCGCGTCGCTGAGCGGCTCGGATATTGCACTCCGGACATATGCGAACCGCTTTACGCCGCGATAATATCGGACACCGGCAGCTTCCGTTACAGCGCGGTGTCGAGCGAAACGCACAGGATCGCCGGAAATATAATCGATATGGGTGTTGTACACGACCGCATACACGAACGTCTGTTTGGTCAGCGCGGCCCGCGAGAGCTTGCGGCGCTGCGTCTTGCGCTCAACAATCTCAGCTACCGCGAGATCGGCGGCTATCTCGTCGCCCTGCTTGCCATAACCAACGAAACCAAAGCCGAATACGGTCTTGACGACGACGATCTCGGCGAGCTTAACTCCTTCCCGCGCGATATACGCGGCGTCGCGATGGGCGTCACAGTAAAGCAGTCGACTGCGCAGCCCGGGCTTTACAAAATATCGGTACGCACCGGAGAGGAGCTTGACAGCTCCGCCGTATGTATGCTCATGAACGGAGGGGGACACGTCCGCGCGTCCGGCGCGGCGGTCGCCGCCGGCGATATGGAGAGCGCGCTCGGCATCATTTTTGAGAATATAGAAAAGGTAATATATGGAAAACAAAACGAATAATCCCATAGAGCCGGACGGCGTGCTTATAATTGACAAGCACGCGGGCGTTACCTCGCATGATATAATCGGCGCGGTGCGCAGACTTTACGGAACGCGGCGCGTCGGTCATACAGGAACGCTCGATCCGATGGCGACCGGAGTGCTCGTCGTGCTGGTCGGCCGCGCCGCGAAAGCCGCCGAATACATACAGAGCGACGGCAAACGCTATATTGCCGGTATGAAGCTCGGAGTCGAAACCGACACCGAGGATACGACCGGCACGCTCACCGGCGAATACAGCGGCGTTATGCCGGCGCCCGATAAGGTTTTTGAAGCCTGCGGAAAATTCGTAGGCGATATCATGCAGGTGCCGCCGATGTATTCGGCTATCAAGGTGGGCGGCCGCAAGCTGTACGAGCTGGCGCGCGCAGGAGAAACGATCGATATCGCGGCGCGTCCGGTGACGATATATTCGCTGGACGCTTCCGAGGAGGATATAAACGAATCGATATACCGGCTTGATGTCGTATGCTCCGGCGGGACGTATATACGTTCGCTCTGCCGCGATATCGGCGCGGCGCTCGGCTGCGGCGGCGCAATGTGCTCGCTTCGGCGTATGCGCAGCGGACGCTTCGACATATCGGCGGCGCACACCGTCGCGCAGATAGAGGAGATGAGCGCCGATGAGCGTTTGACACAGCTCATGCCGACCGAAACGCTGTTCGCGGAGCTTGACAAGGTGCAGCTGAGCGATTTTTACGCGCGGCTCGCACACAGCGGCGCGGAGATATATCAGAAAAAGATAAAAACCGAATATCCGGTGGGCGTGCGCGTGCGTCTTTACGACGCGGACGGCTTTTTCGCCATCGGCGAAGCGATGGATTACGAGGAAGGCAGCGCGCTCAAGCCGATAAAAACGTTCCGGCTGCAATAAGCGCCGTCGGCGCGGAAATGTTTCATGTGAAACAATATGAAAATCGGCGGAGCCGCGGCGTATTGACGTCCGGCTTCGCCGATTGATATTGACAGCTGTATTGTTCGCGTGAAAGCAGGTGAATGGGCGGACAGATAATTACCGTTCGCGCGGTTTTTTATGTGTTAATGATCTGTATTTCCGCTGTTTGCGCCGCCGGTCATGCCGGACATAAGCTTTTTGTTGAATTCCTCGGCGGTGTTGTAGCCCATCTTCTTCTGACGGTTATTCATCGCGGCGATCTCAAAGATGATTGCGAGGTTGCGTCCCGGCTTGACCGGAATCGTCGTCATAGGCACTTTTATGCCGAGAATTTCGGCGTATTCGCTCTCCAGTCCGAGCCGGTCGTACATTTTGCCCTGAACCCACGGCTCGAGATTGATGATCATATCCACCTTTTCGGTGAGCTTGACCGCGCCCATACCGAATATGCGGCGGACGTCGATGATGCCGATGCCGCGAAGCTCGACGTAATGGCGTATGATCTCAGGCGCTGAGCCGACGAGCGTTTTCGCCGACACCTTCTTGATTTCGACGGCGTCGTCGGCGATGAGCCGGTGACCGCGCTTGACAAGCTCGATCGCCGTTTCGCTTTTGCCGATGCCGCTGTCGCCTAAAATGAGAATACCCTCGCCGTAGACCTCGACGAAAACGCCGTGGCGGGTGATTCGCGGCGCGAGCGAAACGTGCAGCGATGATATCAGCATGGCGGTGAAGTCGCTCGTCTGATATTCGGTGTGCAGTAGCGGTATCTGATATTTTTCGGCGGCTTCTATCCACTGCGGCGCGGGATCGAGCGCGGCGCAGTAGATCACCGCGACGGGGGCGAGCCGCATCAGCTCGTCAATATGGAGCGCGCGCTCGGCTTCCTCCATTTCGGCGAGATACTGGTGCTCGCTTTTGCCGATGAGCTGTATGCGCGTCGGCTCGAAATGACCGGAGAAGCCGGCGAGCGCGAGTCCGGGGCGGTTGATGTCGCTGTTTTCGACCATCACCGTCGTTTCCGGCGGGAAATATAGCGTTTCCAGATTGAATTCATCGATTATGGAGTTCAGATTGACGCGGTATTTTTCGGGCATTTTGATATTCCTCTCTAAAATAAGCGCTGTGTCGCGCCGAACGTCGCCGACGGCGGTATTATCATCTATTATAACACAAAAAAGCGCTATGTCAACAATACTTAACGCTGTCGGCTATATTTTTACAAAAAACTATTTACAAAAACACGCTCAGCGTATATAATATACTGTATGTAACCGTTTTGCGCAGACGGCGCACCGACCGTTTATTTAACAGGTGAGGCTATCATAATATGGATACAGAACCGAAAAAATGTCACCACAGCAGAAATACGCAGGGAGCGCCCGCGTATCGCTGTCCGCACCACCACAAGCGTCAGAACGCCCAGACGCACGAGGATAAGGGAGTGCTCGACCGCCTTGTTATGAGCGCGGTGCGCACATGGCGCGAGATAATGGAGGACGTGAGCGTCATATCCGAGCGCGATCCGGCGGCGACCGGAATAGCCGAGGTGCTGATGTACTCCGGCCTGCACGCGGTGCTGATGTACCGCCTGTCGCACGCGCTCTACCGGAGAGGGCATAAGATAGCGGCGCGTTTCGTCAGCCAGACCGCGCGTTTTCTCACCGGAATCGAGATACATCCCGGCGCTACGATAGGACGCGGGCTTTTCATCGACCACGGCGCGGGCGTCGTCATCGGCGAAACCGCTGAGCTTGGCGACAACTGTACGTTATATCAGGGCGTCACCCTCGGCGGCACCGGCAAGGACGTCGGCAAGCGTCATCCTACGCTCGGCAGCAACGTGATGGTCGGCGCGGGAGCGAAGGTTCTCGGGCCGTTCCGCATCGGCGACAATACAAAAATCGCCGCCAACGCCGTAGTGCTGGAGGAGATCCCCTCCGACTGCACCGCCGTCGGAATCCCCGCAAGAATCGTCAAGCGCGACAACAAGCGCGTCGGCTGCGACCTCGACCAGGTGCATATTCCCGACCCGGTCGCGCAGGAGCTTTGCCGTATGCGCGTCCGAGTCGAAAAATTGGAGAGCATTATTGCCGCTCTTGAAAAGCCGGACGCCGAAAAATAAAGCGCGCGCCGTCACACGGCGGCTATACGCGTTCATAATGCGCCGTTACGCGTCAGATATGCACAGGCGCGTCGGCTGATGATGAAAAATACAATTTCAAATATAAGGATTGGTCAAAAAATGAGATTTTATAACACCCTGACACGGTCGCGCGATGAATTTTCGACCGCCGACGGCTCGCGGAAGGTTCGCATTTACAGCTGCGGTCCGACCGTTTACAGCTTTGCGCATATCGGAAATATGCGCGCCTACATTTTCATGGATCTGCTTCGCCGCACGCTGAAATATAACGGCTACGAGCTTATGCACGTCATGAATATTACAGACGTCGGACATCTGACCGACGACGGCGACAATGGCGAGGATAAAATGGCGAAGGCTGCCGCGGCGCAGAAGAAAACACCGCTCGAGATCGCCGATTATTACACAAAGGCGTTCATGTGCGATATCGACCGCTTAAACATAACCCATCCCGAGGTGATAGCCCCCGCCACGCATTATATTGATGAAATGATAGAATTCGTCAA
>JBAXZA010000007.1:0-15386 GCA_041670545.1 Eubacteriales bacterium
ATCCACGAAAACATCCACGAAAACATCCACGAAAACATCCACGAAAACATCCACGAAAACATCCACGCGCAAGGAACGTCCGCAAAAACGCCCCCACAGCTTCCGATAATTTTCTCGAATTATGAAAAAACTGTTGACATACAGTAAACAATATGATATCATATCACCATATTAAACAGATAGAGGTGCGACTCTCATGTTATCCCGTCAAAACGCCGCGCGGGCGCGGGAGAGGGGAGAGCCGCCGAAATCCGTCCGGAGCGCGTATCTCCGCCGGGTTGGGGCGCGTCCGGACAACGGCGCGGACTGTCACCGCGGTGGAGCGCTATCGTGTTGTATGGGACGTTTGTATTTTGTCAAAACGCCGCCCGCAGGACGATATTGTTCGCGCGGACGGCGTTATTTGTTTAAATACAGAAAAAAACGGAGGAAAAAACAGTGTCAGGTCTGACAAAACACAAAACACGCGCATTCGCTGTCGCGATAGCCGTCATTTTCGTGATATTCTCGCTCATCGGAATATTGGGAACAGCAGTATCGGCGGAGGATATTTCCACGGATGCGACCGCCGAAGCCGCCGCCGACACAGCCGGCACGGATACCGACGCGGACACCGCGGCCGCTGAAGAAGCCGACGCACCGGAATATCAAAGCAGTATGTACGCCACCTTTTGGGCGCTTGTGCCGCCCATCGTGGCAATCGCCCTTGCGCTCATCACCAAAGAGGTCTATATGTCGCTTTTTGTCGGCATTGTCGCCGGAGCGTTCTTTTATGCCGATTTTAATCCGGTCAAGGCGGTCACCTCCATATTCTCGGTTATGACCGAGAAGGTCGGCGACAGCTGGAACGTTGGCATACTCATATTCCTCGTCGTTTTGGGGATAATGGTTTCGCTTATGACCAAGGCGGGCGGAAGCGCCGCTTATGGCAAGTGGGCGTCACAGAAGATCAAATCAAAGCGCGGCGCGCTGCTCTCCACCTTCGGATTGGGCGTGCTCATATTTATCGACGATTATTTCAACTGCTTGACGGTCGGCTCTGTCATGCTCCCCGTCACCGATAAATTCAAGATCAGCCGCGCCAAGCTCGCGTACCTCATCGACGCGACCGCCGCGCCGGTCTGCATCATCGCTCCGATATCGAGCTGGGCCGCCGCCGTCACCTCCTCGACCGAGGGAACCGGCATCGACGGCTTCAATATGTTCATACGCGCCATTCCTTATAATTTTTATGCTATATTGACCATAATAATGATAATTGCGATGGCGTTTATGCGTTTCGATTTCGGTCCAATGAAGAAAAACGAGGAAAACGCCGAAAACGGCGACCTTTACACCACCAAGGCTCGCCCATATGACAGCGCCGCAAAGCTTGAGGTGTCCGATAAGGGACGAGTGCTCGACCTAATCATACCGGTAGCGTCGCTCATTATCTGCTGCATTATCGGAATGATTTATACAGGCGGCTTTTTCGAGGGCGCTTCGTTTATTCAGGCCTTCTCGGACTGCGACGCGTCGGTCGGACTCGTGCTCGGCTCGTTTATAGCGCTCGTTATAACCTTTCTGCTCTATATCCCACGCCGCGTCATAACCTTCCGTCAGTTTGCCGACGCCATTCCGGAGGGCTTTAAAGCGATGGTTCCCGCGATACTGATACTGACCTTCGCGTGGACGCTCTCCGGCTTCTGCCGTTCTTATCTCGGCGCTGGTGATTTCGTGGCGAACCTGGTTCGCGGCAACGCAAGCGCGACCGGAATACTCCCCGCGATACTGTTCCTTGTCGCCCTCGGACTTGCTTTCGCAACCGGAACATCATGGGGAACGTTCGGAATACTCATTCCGATAGTTATCGCGATATTCCCGGAAATGAGCGAGATACTGGTCATCACCATTTCGGCGTGCCTTGCCGGAGCGGTGTGCGGCGACCACATTTCGCCGATATCCGACACCACGATAATGGCGTCGACAGGCGCGCAGTGCGATCATATCAATCATGTTTCAACGCAGCTGCCCTACGCGCTGACCGTCGCGGCGGTGTGCTTCATCTGCTACTGCGTCGCGGGCTTCGTGCGCAACGTTTTCATCGTTCTGCCGCTCGCCATTGTGCTGATGCTGGCGACATTGTTCGTTATCAAGGCTGTTACGAGCAGAAAAAAGGTGTAATATGCAAAAGAGCCGCGGAACAAAGCGTTCCGCGGCTCTTTTTTGTTTATAATCGGCGGTGTGATGATGTGGGCATCGTCCCATACGATTGTGGCATAACATTAGCTAACGCAACAATCGCGGCGGCAATATTCCCGAGGTTTACCAGCCGAGAGATTTGAGGTAATCGCGGCTCATTTTGACGGCTTCCATCGACGGACGGTCGTCGGAGCGGTCCTGCTCGACCACCACATATTCCGCGCCGCTTTCGAGCGACGCCGCAAGTATCGGCGGGAAATTCTGAACGCCGTGTCCTACCGGGCGGAAGGAGAAGGCTTCGGTCGCCTCCGCTTTCTTTTCGATACCGATAAGCTCATACATTCCGTCGCTCTTTTGACCGCGGAAATCCTTGAGATGCACGACCGGGCAGCGTCCGGCGTATTTGCGGATGTATGCGGCGGGATCCTCGCCCGCGACCTTTACCCAGCAGGTATCGATCTCTGCGGCGAGATATTTCGACGGAATCTTCGAATACATATAATCGAACGCATATGAGCCGTCTGGCATACGGATGAACTCAAAATCATGATTGTGATACATCAGCGCGACGTCCTTTGACGCCGCGACGCGTCCGATCTCCTCGATCTTGGCAAGGGTGTCCTCAAACGCGGGAGAACCGGCGCGTGTGGCTTCGTCAAGATACGGAACGGCAATATATTTGCAGCCGACGAATTTGTAGGCTTCGATAACCGCGGCGGTGTCGCCGACAAGCTCGGCAAACGGAACGTGCGCGGACATCACCTTGACGCCCTCGTCGTCGCAGATGGTTTTGAGCTGCTCGGGCGTATAGGAATACATACCGGCAAGCTCGGCGTAATCGTAGCCCATCGCTTTGAGAGCGTGCATAGTTCCGCGAAAATCGCGCTCGGCATAGTCGCGCACAGAATAAATTTGCAGTCCAACAGGTAAATTTTTCATTATATATTATCCTTTCGGTAAAGTTTTGGTAATCAGAGATTATTTATGCAGCCCGGCGTAATCCTCGTGCGCGGCGTAGTATTTATCAAGGCTGTTCTGCCATTTTTTGATGTTTTTCTCATAATGAGAGGAGAACGTTCCCTTGCCGACGCAGTCCGACATGGTGTAGGCCATGCCGAGATTGACCGCGAGGTCGTAAACCGCACCGTCAAAAATAATATCGAGCATTTTTGACGAGGTTTCGTCGCGCGAGATTTTCTGACCGAGCAGAACGTCGTAAAATGACGACAGAACATATTCGCTGTTGAGATAACCGAGCAGCTCGACGGTTTTTCCTATCATATCGGTGTCTGACGCGCTTGCTGGAACGCACATAAAGCCCGCCCAGTTGAGCGAAACGTAATCGCTTTGGTTTTCGTCGTATTTAGGCATCGGAAGTATGCCGAAATCGATATCCATCGCGCGGAAGGTAGAGGCGAGAGAGAGCGGCACGAGATAAAACAGCGCGTTGCCCTCGTCGAAGCCGACGGGCGGCATATTGCCGTTGTTAGGGTCATATTCAGGCTTGTACAACCAGAAAAACGCTGTTTTGTCGGTTAGCATAGCGCTCAAACGGTCGATGATTGAAACGGTGCGCTCATTGTTGAAATCAAAATAAGGCATACCGTCGTCGTCAGTGGCAATCTGTAAAACGTTGCACGAGGTCAATATCGAAGCGAACTGCCAGTCCTGCTCGCCGACGAAGCCGTAGCGGTCGGCCATGGTCATTTCACCGTCGCCGTCGATATCCTCGCTGACAGCCGACGCGAGCGCGGTGAATTTATCCCATGTCCAGCCGCCGTCAAGCACCAGCGAATAGGGGTCGTCGAGCGCATAAGCCTCTATCATATCGGAATTGAAGAAAAGCGAGTTGATATCTGGCAGAATGAACGCGTTAGCGGCGAACGGCAGCACTCCGGCAAGCTCCATATTGCTTTTGACGGAGGAGTTCCAGTAATCCTTTGACATATCAATGTTCGGTATGTCGTTCCAGTTCATAACCACGCCGGAGGAGATGAGCGACGGCAGTCCCTCGATGCAGTGGGTGAGCGCGAGACTGTACGCGTCCTCGCCCGCCATTACGGTTTTGTTGACCTCGGGATATATGGTGGTGGTGTAGCCCTTTGTCACCCATTGAAAATCGATGCCGAGAGCTTCCTCCAGCTTCCGTGTACGATTGAAAATCGCATCGTTGACGGCGTCGCCCGTTTCTTCGTCGGCAAAATAAAAGGTGTTGTATAGCGACCAGCCGGGATAAAGTACGGTAAATACCGCGCCGCCTAAATCGTCGGTCATAATCTCCGGCGTGTCGCGCGGCTCGGCAGTCTGAGCGGTTTCGGTTTCGGCGGCGGCACTGGTTACATCGCCGGCGTCCGGCTTCTGCGCTCCGCACGCCGCCAAGGATATCAGCATCGAGCAGAAAAGCAGCGCGGATACGCTTTGTATTAAACGTTTTTTCATGGTAATGCCCCTTTCGCGGTATATAAATTATTGGTTTATATATTGATTGGGGAAATAATGCCATATGGGATGGAGTTGGGGAGGAAGGTTATGCGAAGCGGCATTGATAATCGCACATTGCTGTAATTATTATGCCGAATATGCGTATGTCGAGTGACGAACGGCGATTATTCTCCGTCGAAAAGCGGCGTTGAGAAATAGCGCTCGGCGGTGTCCGGCAGGACCGTTACCACGGTCTTGCCCGCTCCGAGCTTATGGGCGAGTGCCCGCGCCGCCGCGACGTTTGTGCCGCTCGAAATGCCGCACATCAGCCCCTCGAGCCGGGCAAGGTCGCGCGCTGCCGCTATCGCCTGCTCGTCGGTGACGATGAAAATATTGTTGTATATTTTCATATCGAGGTTTTCCGGTATAAGTCCGTCGCCGATACCCATCTGAAGATGCGTGCCGACGTTTCCTCCCGCGAGAATCGCCGCGTGCTCCGGCTCGACCGCCCAAATCTCGATATCGGGATTGAGCGCCTTGAGCGACTGACCGATACCCGATATCGTGCCGCCAGTGCCGACTCCGGAGCAAAAGCCATGGATAGGACCGGCGACCTGCTCGAGTATCTCGAGCGCGGTATGGTGACGGTGAACCTCGGGGTTCGCGGGGTTTTCAAACTGCTGCGGAACATAGACGCGGGGATCTGTGCGCTGCATCTCGAGTGCGGTTTCCATGCACTGCGCGATACATTTGCCGATGTTGCCGTCGTCGTGGATAAGCACCAGCTCCGCGCCGTAATGCGCGATGAGCTTGCGGCGTTCGCAGCTCACCGAATCGGGCATTATAATGCGGACATGGTAGCCGCGCACCGCGCCGACAAGGGCAAGCCCAATGCCCTGATTGCCGCTCGTCGGCTCAACGATAATGGTGTCCGGCTTTATTATGCCGGCGGCTTCGGCTTTGAGTATCATATTGTACGCGGTGCGGGTTTTGATCGAGCCGCCGACGTTCAGCCCCTCGAATTTAACGAGGATTTCGGCGTCGCCGGGAGCGCTCATGCGGTTAAGACGAATCATCGGGGTATGCCCGACGGCGTCGAGAACATTATTATATATCAATGCGTTATCCTCTTTGCGAATCAAGAATTTACTATTATTATATCATCACTTTACATTAATGTCAATCGCGGCAATGCAAAACCGCGCGTTATGCGCTGAAATATTTTAACACATTTTGCAGAAAAATTAACATATTTATGGTAAAATGATTCAAAACGATAAAAACGCGTGTATCGTCATAAAACACGAACAAATTTGTGGGGGCGCGTATTGCGCGTCCGATCAACAGACACCACCAAAAATTTCACACGCGCAATACTCCAGCCTAAATACCCTGTCCATATTGCGACAACAAAAATAACAATATAAAAGATAAAGGAGCATAAAACCCATGCCGATAGTTGACATACTTCGCCGCAACGTGCAGCTTTACCCGAACGATACGGCGCTTATCGAAATTAACCCCGAGATACAGGAGCGCCGCGAGATAACATGGCGCGAATACGACCTCGTCGAGCCGCGCTCGTCAGAGGGCTACCGCTCCGAAATAACATGGAGCGAATTCGACGCCCGCTCAAACCGTTTCGCCAATCTGCTCATCGAACGCGGCATCACAAAGGGCAAGCGCGTCGCCATACTGCTCATGAACTGCCTTGAATGGCTGCCGATCTACTTCGGCGTATTAAAAACCGGCGCGCTCGCCGTGCCGTTCAACTACCGCTATACCGAGGACGAGATAAAATACTGCCTTGACCTTGCCGACTGCGACGCCATCATCTTCGGCGTTGAATTCATCGGACGAATGGAATCGATACGCGGCAGAATCCCGCGCGTCAATCCGGTGCTTTACTGCGGAGCGGACTGCCCCTCCTTCGCCGAAAGCTATGATAAGCTTGTAAAAAAATATCCCGACACCGACCCCATGATTCCCCTTTTCCCAGACGACGACGCGGCGATATACTTCTCCTCCGGCACGACCGGCTTTCCCAAGGCGATACTTCACACCCAATCGAGCCTTGAAAGCGCCTGCTATACCGAGAACAAAAATCATCATCAGACAAAGGACGATGTGTTCCTCTGCATACCTCCGCTCTATCATACCGGAGCGAAAATGCACTGGTTCGGTTCGTTTCTCGTCGGCGGCAAAGCGGTGCTGCTGCGCGGAGTCAAGCCGCGCTGGATACTCAAGGCGGCGAGCGAGGAGCAGGTAACGATCGTATGGCTGCTCGTGCCGTGGGCGCAGGATATACTCGACGCCATCGACAGCGGCGAGGTGAATCTTGACGATTATAAGCTCGACCGCTGGCGGCTTATGCACATCGGCGCGCAGCCGGTGCCGCCGTCGCTCATCAAGCGCTGGAAAAAAATTTTCCCCAATCACGATTACGATACCAACTACGGTCTTTCCGAATCGATAGGACCCGGCTGCGTTCATCTCGGACTTGAAAATATTGACCATGTCGGCGCGATTGGCGTCCCCGGCTACGGCTGGGAGGCGCGTATCGTCGACGAAAAGGGCAACGAGGAGCCGGCGCTTACCCCCGGAGAGCTTATCGTGCGCGGTCCGGGCGTTATGAAATGCTATTATAAAAATCCCGAAGCGACCGCCGAAACGCTGAAAAACGGCTGGCTTTATACCGGCGATATGGCTCAGCGCGACGCGGAGGGCTTCATATACCTCGTCGACCGCAAAAAGGACGTTATCATCAGCGGCGGCGAGAACATTTACCCGGTTCAGATCGAGGATTATATGCGTCAGAACGACAGTATCAAGGACGTCGCGGTCATAGGGCTTCCCGACCACCGTCTGGGCGAGATAGCGGCGGCGATAGTCGAGCTGAAGCCCGGCGCGGTATGCACCGAGGCGGATATTATGGAATTCTGCAACGCCCTGCCGCGCTATAAGCGTCCGCGCCGCATCATTTTGGACGTAGTGCCGCGTAATCCCACCGGAAAAATCGAAAAGCCGCGGCTTCGCGAAAAATACTGCGGTGAAAGCCTTGTTAAATCCCAGATCGAGGGATAAAATGAAAAAATTACTGATATTTGCGTTTTCTGTTATGCTTATTGTGTCGGCAATGACCGTCGCGGCGTTCGCTGCCGACGCTGTGAACGCTCCCGGCGGCGGCGTTTCCTCGCCGGAGGATTTTGTCGCGGCGCTCGGCGGCGACAGCGCCGCATATGCCGACGGCGATACTATTGTGCTGCTGCGCGACGTCGTCCTCGGCGGCACTGTCAGGATAAACGCCGGCGAATATACCATCAGCGGACGCGGCTGCTATATTTTCCGCGACATGGCGGAGGGAATGTTCGCCGTTGAAAAAGACGCCGCTCTGATTTTAGGCGGCAGCGGCGGCAGCGACGGCGATCCGTCGCTCACCCTCGACGGCTGCGGTATCGATGGTGCGGCGGCGATATTATCGCTCGGCGGCGGACAAATCGATATGTACCCGGGGACGCTCATCACAGACGCCAAAAATCCTCTGACCCCCGGAATAAGCACCTCGGGCGGCGGCGGCGCGGTCTGCGTAATGTCCGGTACGTTTAATATGTACGGCGGCGTTATCGACGGCTGCTCTGCGGCAAACGGAGGAGCAGTGAGCATAAGCGGCGGCGAATTTACACAGACCGGCGGCTCGATGACAGGCTGCACTGCCGCATACGGCGGCGCTGTATTCGTCGGCGAGGGAGGAGCGTTCACCGCCGGCGGTATCACGCTGTCGGGCAACAGCGCGACGGTCGGCGGCGGCATTTGCAGCTGGGGCGCGTCGGTGTTCGCCAACTGCGAGGTGTCGTACAACACCGCGAAATCGCAGGGAGGCGGTATAGCCGTCCTTGGCGGCTCGCTTGATATGGCGGGCGGCTACATCGTCTACTGCGGCGCGGGCGAGAACGAGATCAAAAGCTCGGATATCACAAGCGACGCCATGACCGTCACCGGCGGCAGCGGCGGCGGCATATACAGCACGGCAGAAACATCACTTTATTCGGTGCAGCTTATGTACTGCGACGCGGCTCGCGGCAGTGCTGTCTGCGCTGACGGCGGTGATTTTACGCTGAGCGATACAACGGCGTCATATAACCGCGCGGAGCAAATGGCGGCTGTATACGCGGCGGGCGGCACTCTCACCATGACCGGCGGCTCAATATCCTCCAATGAAGCAGCGCTTTACTGCGGCGGCGTCTATAACGGCGGCGAATTTACGGTCGACGGCGGCTCGATATCCTCGAACAAATGTAAGGACGGCGCGGATTTTGCGCTCGGAGTTCTCAACTGCGGCGCGATGACAATCACGAACGGCGCGTTCATATCGTTCAACAACGACGTGGGAATGCTCGATGGCGCTTCGTTCACGGTGAGCGGCACACTGACGGCGAATTCTCCGGTAGCGACGCTCACGCCGCTCATCGGTGCGGCGGGCGAGCTTCCGTATGCCCGCAGCTATGTAAAGGGGACGGCGCTCGTTTCCGGCGAGCTTTCGCAGCTCGGCAAATTAGCTGTAAGCGACTACGATGGCCGCGCGTACACCTTCGATGAAAACGGAGCGCTCAAGAACAACGGACGCAGCGCTGACGCTCCTTTCCCTTACCTGACAGTGGTCATGGTGTGCGTGATAGCCGCCGCCGCCGCTGCTCTCGTGGTGATATTCGTTCGTGGGACTGGGACTGGGACGGGGACGCGCGGCTTTTTCGGGAAAAAGCCTGGCAAAAAGCTTTGAGCAGGGGACTGTATTTTGGCAATAGCACATGAATTATGGGTGTCACTGTTAAAAGCAACTGGAAATGTAAAATGTAAAATGTAAAATGTAAATATTGGTGATAAATATTAAAAAACAGGCGTGGACGTTTTAGCGTCCACGCCTGTTTTTGCGATTTATGAAACCTCTGATTAATTCGCCGACGCGTTGAAATCAAGGGCGTTTAGCCCTTGTATTTCAACATTGGCACAGATGAATTACACATTATTCTGATGTTCTTATATATCAGGTTCTGCCTCGACTGACGCGGCTTCAATGCCCTGCTCGGTGAGCGGCTTTATCCATTTGCGCGAAATGAAATGCCGCAGGCACAGAAATACCTTGAGCGTGTCCTCCGCGAGCAGCATGACAGCGTATACCGCGATGAAAGGCAGCTTGAAAACAAACGCTGAAAGAAAGGTCAGCGGCAGCGATATCAGCCAAAGGCAGACAAGGTCATATTTAACTCCGGTTTTGGTGTCGCCGCCCGAACGGAAAATCCCCACTATCTGGATATATGGTATGTTTTTCATACCCATCTCAAGACCGTATATAAGCAGTATGCCCATCGCGGCATTGACGGTGACGTCGGTCAGATTGCCGCCGTGCGAATACATCGTTATGATGAGCGGACGCAGCGCGACGACGCCCAGTCCGAGCAGCAGAGCCGTTATCGGCACAAGTACGGCGAAACGGCGCGCGTCGCGTATGGCGTCCTCACGCTCGCCGCGTCCGATGTTCTTGCCGACCATGACGCAGCAGGCGTTGCACAGTCCGACGAAGAATACGAACGGCACGCCCTCGACAGTTCGCAGTATCGTTATCGCGG
The DNA here is from genome assembly GCA_041670545.1 of Eubacteriales bacterium. GTDB lineage: Bacteria > Bacillota > Clostridia > Oscillospirales > CAG-272 > JBAXZA01. The sequence goes on from JBAXZA010000007.1 coordinate 10,227, forward strand.
CGTAATTTTCATAGCCGAGCCGCGCAAAAATGACGTTATAGAGCATCGTTCCGAGTCCCCACATCGATTCGTTGAATACGACCGGGGAGGAAATGCGGTAAAATTTGAACAGCAGCGCTTTGCCGAACGTGAAAAATTCGCGAAAGCGCATGATAAGCATATTTTTCTGACGTATGGATACTACAAGCACTATAATAGGCGCTATCCACGAGGATATTACCGTCGCGAGCGCCGCTCCTTCGATTCCCATCGCGGGCAGACCGAACGCGCCGAAGATAAGACCGTAGTCTAAGATCGCGTTGACCACCGTAGAAACGGCGGAAGCGTACATCGGCAGCTTGACGTTTTCAGTGGAACGCAGCAGGGTGGAGAAAACGTTATTGAGCGCGATGCCGAAATATGAAAACGCCGCTATCGTAAGATACGAAGCGCCCGCCGCAACGATTTCCGGCGTATCGTTAAAAATTGATACCACCGTATTCGGCGCGAAAAAGCCGACGGCGGCGAATATCGCCGAAACGCCGAGCGTATGCCACAGCAGTATGGCAAAAATTCCGCGTATATTTTTGATATCGCGGACACCCCAGTACTGGGAGATGAAAACTGAAGCGCCGCTGTTCAGTCCGAACATGACAAGCCCCATCAGCCAGCTCCACTGACCCGCCATGCCGACCGACGAAAGCTCGATATCGCCGAGCTGACCTATCATGAGCGTATCGACGATGGTGAACGAGCTCATAAGCAGGTTCTGCGCCGCGATAGGTATAGCGAGCCGCAGAGCGGACGACCAAAACGCGCGGTCGCCTAAATATTTAGAAATAAATTTGTTCATTTTGACCTCAAAACATATGCCACAATAGTGAAAAATGCCGACAGCTACTATTATACCTCATAATTTTAAATAATACAACCCGCAAAAAGCAACAATCTTCGCTAAACCACAACGGATAATTAAGGCGACACCGCACAATGAATATCATGATGCAATTATCATTATTTATGCGAATCCTCACCATAGAAAATGTGTACCCCAATGCGGCGTCAAACGGCATAATAAAGCAGCCGCCGATTTCGGGCAAAAACCCGAAACCGGCGGTTAAAAATATGAAGAAAATGCCGACGGCAAAATATGGGAATCCCAGCTTAAAGTTTTCGCCAGACCTTTTCCAAAACGCCGCGTATCCCCGTTCTTTCAGCGGTATTTTCTGCGCAGAGTGCGGACGGTGCGGAGCATACGGAGGGTGTCGCGCACTACGCTGACGTGCGACGGACGATTGTTTATCACGCGGACAGGCACCTGCGCGACGCTCATTCCCATATGCCGCGCCGCCATCAGCACCTCGAGGTCGAAAGCGAAGCCGTCCACCTCACAGACGCCGAATATTTTACGCGCGGCGTCTGGTGTGAACGCCTTAATGCCGGTCTGCGAATCGCTGTACGGAAATCCGGCGGCGACGCGTATCACCGCGAGGTAGGTTTTGGACATCACTCTGCGCAGCGCCGTATATCCGCGGTAGCCGTCCGGATGCAGCGCTCGCGAGCCTATCGCGACGTCCCCGCCGAGCGGCATGAAATCGAGCATAACGTCAAGACCGTAGGCAAGGTCGCAGTCGGTGAAGAATATAACGTCCCCGCCGTCCGCGTCGCCCGCCGCCGCGAGCATACCGAAGCGAACCGCCGCGCCCTTGCCGCGGTTATGCTCATAGCCGGTAAGCCGCGCGTGCGGACACTGACCGAGCAGCGCCGACGCTTTACGCGCGGTATCGTCTGTCGAACCGTCGTCGACGAAATATACGGCGCCGTCGGGAGCGTTTGCGCAGAACCAGCTCTCGCAGGCGCGCATGGTGGCTTCGATTATCTCCGACTCGTTGTACATCGGAATCACGAGCCTGATAGTGCGCACATCATTCATTTGTCACGCCGTCCTTTGTCGGAATTGGGAAAACAGAGTTCAATTCACATCTCGCTTTAACGTTCGATGGAAACGAGCTTCGCGTGAACGGCGTAGCGCTTATTCCACGCGCCGTTTGTGCAGGTGGAGAGGGTGAGGATACGGTCGCCCTCGGCGAAGGAGATATCGTCGCGCCGGAAGATGGAATTCTGCTCGATAGAAGTGCAGTACTTGATGAATTCGTCATAATTTTTGAACGATGTGCGGATATAATCATAATCATAGGCGGTTTCGTAAATGGCGAATATTTCATAGGTGAAAATTCCGTCCAGTGTATAAACCGTGATCGGATGATCGCCGTAGAAGAAATCCTCGTCAAGATACGAGGTCAGACCGTTGAACATCAGACCGTTCTTCATATTATGACCGTAAAGTATCAGATTGAAGTTTTTGAGCAGGCTGCGGTAGTTGCGGAAGTCGGCGAATATAGAGCCGGCGGGCAGCGCGGTGCCGGTGTAGGCGTGGTCGAGGTAATAATCGTTGTCCTCAGACTGCATTACCGGATAGCTTATCTGCGTTCCGTCGACGGTGATATAGCCGTAGGTGTCGGGATTTTTGATGGTGAGGGCGTTGAGCTTGCTTTTCATAGTTTCAAACTGCTTGTTGTAGTCGGAAACCTCAACGTCGCTTATCGCGTCGGAAAGCTTCTGATCGGAAACGGCGTTGTTGTCGAATCTCGGCGTTTCCTCATCGCGCAGCACCGAGGGGGAGGAGGGATAATCGGCGTCCTCGTCGTAAACGAGTGTATCGCCGAGAAAGGAATCGCCGTCGCTGAAAAATTCGTCGGAAAGCTCACCGTAAAGCTGCTCCGACTGACGGTAGGCAACAAGACTTTTCACGATCGACGCGGCGCTGTATGCGAAAACTCCGGCGCAGGCGCAAAGGAGGACGATCCTAACCGCCGAAAAGGCGATATCGGACGGCGATTTTTTCTTTTTCGGCACAGCGGGCGCGATATCGTCCGGAGTGAGCGTATCGAGCGAATGGAGAAACGGATCGGCTTCGGAGTTTTGCGCGGGATTCTCGACAAATTCGGTATCGCTGCCGTCAAAACCGCCGGTCGCGTCATTTTTTACGATATTGGTCATATGATAAGCTCCTTTCCGGATTTTAATACCGGGACACGGCGTCTGTGCCGTATAAAAATGTATAATAATGGATTAAACTCATTCACGCATAAATCCATAACCTATTGTTAAAAGTTCTCGCCAGGCCTCTTTCAAGAGGCCGCATACCTGCTCTCGTTATTTAAGCTCGATAAGCGACTTGTCCCACATAGCGGGAGCGTCGTAGCCGAGGAGATTGACCGTTGCCGCGGCGACGTCGGAAAGTCCGAAGGTTCCGTCGTCGGCGCAGACGGTGTAAGCATCGGTATAGAAATTATCATATATATAGCACGGTACGGGATTGAGCGTGTGGCTTGTTTTAGCCTTCAGCTTGCCGTCCTTTGAGAGCTTGGGCTGACCGGTTTTCTTATCAAGCTCGCACATTTCGTCCGCGTTGCCGTGATCGGCGGTGATGATTGCGACGCCGTGCAGCTCGTCGACGACGGCGAGCAGGCGGGCGAGCTGGAGATCGAGCGCTTCGACAGAAATCTCGGTAGCGAGCATATTTCCGGTGTGACCGACCATATCGCCGTTGGGGAAATTGACGCGGTAATAATCATATTTGCCGGCGCGAAGCTCCGCTATCAGGCGGTCGGTTATCTCGGCGCACTTCATCCACGGTCTTTGCTCGAACGGAATGACATCGGAGGGCACCTCGATGTAGGTTTCCAGCTTTTCGTCGAATTTGCCGCTCTTGTTGCCGTTCCAGAAATAGGTCACATGACCGAATTTCTGCGTTTCGGATATCGCGAGCTGCGAAACTCCGGATTCTGCGAGGAACTGTCCCATGGTGTTGGAAATTTCCGGCGGGTTGACGAGATAGTTTTTCGGAATGTGCAGGTCGCCGTCATATTCGAGCATTCCGGCGTAAACGACGTCGGGATGGCGCACAAAATCGAATTTGCCGAGGTCTTTATCGTCGAACGCGCGCGAAATTTCGATAGCACGGTCGCCGCGGAAATTGAAGAATACGACGCTGTCGCCGTTCTCGATAGTGCCGACTGGCTTGCCGTCCTCCGCGACGACAAAGGGAGCGAGATCCTGATCGATCGCTCCGGTTTCGGCGCGCAGTGTTTGAATAGCCTCTGCCGCCGACGCAAACGCTCTCGCGTCGCCCAGCACATGGGTGTGCCAGCCGCGCTCTACCATCGACCAGTCGGCTTCATAACGGTCCATGGTGATCTTCATGCGTCCGCCGCCGGACGCTATTTTGATATCAAAATCGGTGGAGCGCAGTCCTGCGATGAACTCCTCAAACGGAGCGACATAATCGAGCGCCGAGGTTTCGCCGACGTCGCGTCCGTCGAGCAGAATGTGTATGCGGACACGTTTCGCGCCGTCAGCCTTGGCATGGCTGATGAGCGCTTTCAGATGATCTATATGTGAATGAACGTTGCCGTCCGAGAAAAGTCCGAGGAAATGGAGGGTGGTATTATTCGAAACAACGTTGCCGATAACTTTATTCCATGTTTCGGAAGCAAACAGCTTTCCGCTTTCGATGGACTGTGAAACGAGCTTTGCACCCTGTGCGAAAACCTGACCCGAGCCGAGCGCGTTGTGGCCGACCTCGGAATTGCCCATGTCGTCGTCGGAGGGCAGACCGACAGCTGTGCCATGAGCCTTGAGCTTTATCATCGGATAATTTGCGGCAAGGCGGTCGAGCGTGGGCGTGGTGGCCTTAGCGACGGCGTTTCCGGCGTTTGCGGGCGCGATTCCGACGCCGTCCATAACGATTGTGAGAACCGGACCGCGGATACCGTCGAAGCCGTTATGCTTATTGAGAATATGTGACATATAATATTTCCTTTCGATAACCAATTATTATGTTCCTATTATACCTCAAAATTATGAATAAGTTATGTAACTTTGAAAAAACAGTCATTAATTCGCTGTAAATTACATTTTGCGGCGAAATGGGTGAGGAAGTTTTGCTGACGGCGTTTTCGATGATTTATCGTTTGCGAAACGGATTGCTAAGCTGCTCGGACGGTTTTTTGATGATTTTTCGTTTGCGAAACGAGTGACGAACCTGAAAGGACGGACAACCCTACGGTTTTCCGTCCTCTCAGACTCTCCCGTTTTCCCTTGGAACGGTGCGCTTTA
>JBAXZA010000008.1:0-15219 GCA_041670545.1 Eubacteriales bacterium
ACCGTCCGGAAATCCGTATATCGTTGAAAACAGAGGCGTTTCGCTCCTGTTTTTCGGCATTTGTACGATCGTCGCCGCGCATTTTCATGCGTATGCGCCGGGCTTTAACTGTATGGGTATTTTTTTCATAAAGGCGTCACAGCCTTTGACAGTTTATGCGGCTTTTTCATGGCGATGCCGCCGGGACGACCTTCCGGCGGTATCGGCTTATTAAAAAAGCCGCAATTTCTTTATGGCGGTGTCCGATTATCATTTTTAAAGCCCATGACGCCCAAACGTCGGGGTGCAAAATCAACGCGCCGCCGGACAGAAAACGCGGAAACCGCACACAGCGCCAGATTTCGATGGGGTAAGCGCGGCGTCTGCCGCCGTTTTAACGTTTTCTATACAAATACGCGCGCCGGAACACGGCTCGCCTAAGACCGGATTATTTATGAAACAAGTTGCGATCGGCGAAAACCATCTTTACGCGAAAACCTATGCAAAGGGCAAAAAATTTGTCGGCAAATGTGTCGTCGTCTACGTTTTAAAGGATTACAAGGCGGCTTTGTTCGCGCGCGCGTATTCGCGCCCGGGCGACGGTATGCGACGTATGAACCGCGTAGGCGTCACGGTCACCAAAAAAATCGGAGGCGCGGTGACGCGCAGCCGTGTCAAACGCATTATCCGCGAGGCATACCGCCTGACGGAGAAGGAGCGAAGCGTCCGGCACGGTATGCTCGTGGTGATTGTCGCCCGCGACCGCGCCACATCCGCAAAAACGCAGGATATACGGCGCGACCTCGACTCCGCCTTCAAAAAGCTGGATATGCTCCCGCAGCCCGCGCCCGCCGTCAAAGCGCCACTGGAAGCTGTCGGAAAAACGCCGCCCGAAGCTGCCGGAAAAGCTCAGGCTTCCGGCATTCGCACGGCGGACGCGACCGGGGAGAACGGCGAGCGGCGGTGAAGCGTCTGCTCGCCGCACCGATACGCTTTTACCGGCGCTTCATATCGCCGCTCAAGGGCGGCTCGTGCTGCCGTTTTATTCCGACCTGCTCGAAGTACGCGCTCGACGCGCTCGACGAATGGGGAGCTTTATTCGGACTCGCGCTCGCCATCTGGAGAGTTCTGCGCTGCAATCCGTTCGGACGCGGCGGCTTCGATTATGTCCCGGAAAACCGGCGCCGCAGGCGTCCGAGGAGCTATCGGGTAAAAAAACGCTCGGGTGAGATAATCGAACCCGAAATATGATGCGGGCACCGCACGGCGCTTCCGCCTATAATTATCGTTATAAAACCGCGGTGACAGGAGATCGCGGCGCGCCTCACACGACGGCGCGTGGAGAGCAGCGGGCGTACGGCGGCTCGTAAAAATCTTAAAACCAAAAAGGATTAACGGATGAGCAGTATTTTTGATATCATCAACATACCGTTCGGGTATGTGCTGAGGTTTTGTTATTCGTTCACACACAACTATGCGGTCGCGCTGCTGATTTTTGCGGTGCTGGTCAAAATAGTACTGCTGCCGCTCGGCATAAAGCAGCAGAAAAATCAGGTCAAACAGGCGTCGCTCCGCCCGCGTGAGATGGCGATACGCAGCAAATACGCCGGACGCACCGACAAAATCACTCAGCAAAAAATGCAGGAAGAGGTCATGAACCTCTATCAGCAGGAAAACTTCAACCCGATGGGCGGCTGCCTGCCGATGCTCATCGAGTTCCCTATCATTATCATTCTTTACAATATCATTCAGGCGCCGCTCAAATATATCAGTATGCTCGGCAGCGACATCATAACGGCGATCACCGAGCGCTGCACCGAGCTTGGCTCGACCGCAGTTACACAGATCCAGATGATAAACTTCATGTCCTCCGATCTGAGCCGCTTTTCCGATATTCTCCCCGAGGGTATCGTACTGCCGAATTTCCGTATTTTAGGAGGTCTTATCGACCTTTCCGAAACTCCGTCGATATCAAACGTGTCGTGGCTGCTTGCCATTCCGGTGCTTACCTTTGTCGCGGCGTTTCTCAGTATGAAGATATCGCGCAAATTCATGTATCAGGCGCCCACCGCGCCCGGACAGGCGGACAATAATACCGCTATGTCGATGAAAATCATGGATATCACGATGCCGCTGTTCAGCGTGTGGATTACGTTTACCGTTCCGGCTGTCATCGGCGTTTACTGGATTTATCAGAACATACTGTCCGCTCTGCGCCAATTCGTACTGTTTAAAATGTATCCGTATCCTAAGTTTACCGAGGAAGATTACCGCGACGCCGAACGTCAGATGAACGGCAAGGTGTCGAAAAATAAAGCCGCGAAGCAGAAGGTTCGCTCACTGCACCGCATTGACGAGGAGGACGATGAGCCGGCTGAGGAAAAACCTGCCGAGATAAAGGCTCCGGTCGCTCCCGCCAAGCTGCGCGAGGACAAGGTATCGGTGCAGAAGCCGTATAAGCCAAAGCCCAAATCCTACATCACCGACGACGAACCGGAGAAAAAGGACGACGCTTCGCAGCAGGACGAAAAATCCGCTCCCGCCGGCGCAAATGACGCCGGGGACGGCGATACTTCGTCCGAAGGCGATTCACAGGATAAAAAATAAGCGGCTCGGAGTGACGTCCTCCGAACCGTTCGCCGAGGCATTACCCCGCCGCACACCGCGCGGTGTGACAGCTTCGGCAGATATACGACCGTATTATACATGAGGTAGTGAAAATGAAACAGGAAACTATTTCAACAGGCCGCACGATAGAAGCTGCGGTATCAAACGGCGCGGCAGAGCTGGGAGTCGACAGCGAACGCGTCACCTATGAGGTGCTCGAACAGCCCAAAAAAGGCTTTTTAGGCTTCGGAGAGGTTCCGGCGAAGGTAAAGGTTATTTATACCCCAACACCCGAGGACAGCGCCCTTGAATTTATCCGCAATCTGATTGAAAACATGGGCATCGACGCCCAAGTGGAGCTTGCGCACGAGCTTACACCGTCTGGCGACCGGCTCATCCGTATAACCGGAGCGGGAGCGGGCGTGCTTATCGGTCATCACGGCGACACGCTTGATTCGCTCCAGTGCCTTTGCAGTCTTGCCGCCAACCGCGGTGAGGAGGAAAGCGGCGGGACATATACGCGCATCACAGTCGACATCGAGGATTACCGCGCGAAACGCGAAGAATCGCTCCGCCGCCTTGCGCGCAGTATGGCGGTAAAGGTTCGCAAATACCGCAAAAATATTACGCTCGAGCCGATGAATCCATATGAGCGCCGCATTATCCATTCGGAGATACAGAACATCGAGGGCGTATCGACTATGTCGGTGGGTTCGGAATCCAACCGCCGCGTCGTTATTTATCTCGAGGACAAAAGCAGAACGCAGAATCCTCCGCGCGCAGAACGTCCTGCCGCAAAGCCCTATAACGGCGCGCGCCGTCCAGCACCGCAATTTGCAAAACCGATTTCAAATGACATTGCAAATGCAGCTGCAAAGAACGCCATGGCTGCGAAAACGGCTGATATCGATACATCGGACACCGAATCCGACACCGGTATTGACGATAAAAACGCTGCTCCCATGACTCGTTACGGCGACGCGAACCGTCCCCCCCGTCCCAAGGCGGAGAAAAAGACACGCGAGCAGGCGTTTCCGGAAATCGTCGCCGCAGAGCGCGAAGCCAAAGCTTCCGTCCCGGAAAACAGCGGCGACGATTCAAAATAAACACATAAACGACTGCACGATTCACGTCGTGCTGACGTCATAAATATGCGAAAAAAGCTCCCGAGCGAATCGGGAGCTTTTTTGTATTATGACGCATTTATTTCGAGCGTATATGACTTAGCAGCAGCGAAAGGGCGTAATTTGAGGTCAAATGGCGTATATGCTCGCGCGAACCGCCGAGATCCAGCCGCTTTACTTCGCAGCCGACGGCGTCCGCACAAGCGATATAGACAAGTCCCACCGGTTTTTCGGAAGTTCCGCCGCCCGGACCTGCGATTCCGGTGACCGATACGCCGAAATCCGCGCCGATAACATTCCGGACGCCGATTGCCATCTCCCGTGCGGTTTCCGGCGACACCGCGCCATGCTCGGCGAGGGTAGCCTCCGAAACGCCGAGCATTCCGGCTTTTATGCGGTTTGCATAGGATACGATTCCGCCGTCGAAAACCTCCGACGAGCCGGAAACCGAGGTGATACGCTGCGAAATCAACCCTCCGGTGCAGGATTCTGCGGTCGCGGCGTGGAGCGAACGCGCGGCGAGAGCTTCGACGACCGCCGTTTCAAGCTCGGCGTCGATACCGTAAACGAACGCGCCTACCTCGGTCTTTTCGATGCGCGCAATCATATCGCGGCACATCTTTTCACCCTCGGCGGCGTCGGCGCACCTCGCCGTGACGCGCAGGCGAACCTCGCCCTCCTTACAGTAAGGCGCAACGGTCGGATTTTCAGACGCCGTCATAAGCGGCTTGAGTATATCCTCGACCGCCGATTCACCCATGCCGACGATGTTAATGTTGCGGCTGTAAAAGATATGATCGGAGAATTTCGCGAGATACGGCTCCACCGATTCGGTGAACATCGGCTCAAGCTCGCGCGGAGGGCCGGGCAGCATTATGATGATTTTTCCGCGCTCCTCGTCCTCTATCGCGCAGCCGGGTGCGGTGCCTCGGTCATTTTGAAACACTATGGAATTTTGCGGCATATAAACCTGTTTTTTGTTGTTCTCGGTCATTTTTATGCCGCGCTGCTCGAAAAATCCGCAAAGCCGCTCATATGACGGCTGATGCAGCGCAAGGGTGCGCCCCATGCACGCGGCGGCTGTTTCCTTGGTCAGATCGTCATAGGTCGGGCCGAGTCCGCCGCTCATTATAAGCAGCTCGCAGCGGCCGAGCGCTTCGTTTATCATGTGCGACAGCCGTTCGGGATTATCGCCGACGACGGCCTGATAATACTGATTGATACCGAGCGCGGCGAGCCGCTTCGATATAAACGCGGCGTTGGTGTTGACTATATCTCCGATCAGAATTTCTGTTCCGACGCAGAGTATTTCGGCGTTTTTGATTTTAATCATATCGATCACTTCTTTATTTAAAATATGTTAAAACGCGCTGATTCTCACCAGCCGTCGATATGCGACTTCTGGAGTGCGGTGAAAATGCGGTGCTTCAGTCCCTTGTCGGAGCGGTCGAGGTCGGCGAGCATATTTTTCATGGTTTCGCGTTCGGTATGTTCGTCCTCCGGGCAGAGATTTTTTACGATCGGGATATCCGGATTTTTACCCATGAAGTAGCGTATGTCCTTTTCGGTCGCGTAGAGCAGAGGACGTATCATGGTGATATTTTTCCGGCTCAGATAGGTCTGCGGTGAAAACGCGCCCAGCCGCCCCTCATGAAACAAATTGAGCATAAAGGTTTCGACAACGTCGTCGAAATGATGACCGAGCGCGAGCTTATTGCAGCCAAGCTCGACCGCGCCGTCGTGCAGAATCCCCCTCCGCATACGCGCGCAGAGCGAGCAGGGGTTAGATTCTTGCCGCACATCAAAAATTATATGTGAAATTTCCGTTTTAATAAGCTTGAACGGAACCTTGACCGACTCGCAGAAGCGCTGGAGCGGCGAAAAATCCATTCCCTCGAAGCCCATGTCGACGGTTATAGCGAAAAGCTCGAAGTGCTTGGGATAAAATCGGCGCATATCGGAGAGCATACAAAGCAGCGCCATCGAATCCTTGCCGCCGGAAAGTCCCACCGCAATTCTGTCGCCCTCGTTTATAAGTCCGTATTCGTCGATTGCTCGCCGCCCAAAGCTGTTGAGCCGCCGTATCGAGCAAAATTCACGCGCTCCTTCGGCGCTCTCGGCGGGAGAATCGCTATTTTCTCCGTCGATTCCATCGTCCCCGGCAGTATCGCCGGCTGTATTGTTAATATCGTTCATTTCTGTCATCGTTTTATTTCATACTCCGGTTTATATCAGTTTTTATCAGTATCCGCGCCGTTATTCGGCGTTTTTTTACCGTTGAATATCGTTCCGAGGATGAATTTCGGCAGCTTCATCATACGTCCGACGCGCGACGGCTGGCACAGCAGACGGTAGAGCCATTCGCAACCTGTTTTTATAAATATTTTCGGTGCGCGCTTAGCCGTTCCAGCATAAATATCAAGGCTTCCGCCAAAGCCGCCGCACAGCCGTATGTTTTCAAATTCCGCACGGTGAGCCGCGATCCACTTTTCCTGACGCGGAACTCCGGTGCAGACAAAAAGTATCCGTGCGCCGCTGCGGTTGATATCGGCGACAACCTCGTCGTCGTTCTTAAAATAACCGTCGCGCGTACCGGACACGATGAGCGCGGGATAACGCTCCATGAGCTTTTTCGCCGCCATATCGGCGACCGACGGCACATCCTCGGATTCACCGCCGTCGGCAGCGCCGTCCGGAGGATTCTGAGCGTGGACTGCCGGTTTTCCTCCTAAAAAATAAACGCCGACGCCCTTATCCGCCGCGAGCGCACAAAGCCGTTCGACAAGCTCCACCCCCGCGACCTTGCCCTTTGTGAGCGGACGCCCGAGAATTTTCGCCGCCAAAACAACGCCAGAGCCGTCCGGAATGACAAGGTCCGCCGAATTTATCAGCGGATAATATTCGTTATGCTCCACGCACAGCTCGACTATCTCGGCGTTTGGCGTATGGATAACGTGAACTCCCTCCTCGCCGAGCATAACGGCGCACATCGCCACCGCCTCGTCCATTGAAACGTCGTCGAAATATACGCCGCGCACATTGATTTTTCCGTTTTCCGCCACACTCATTTCACAAGCTCCGTTCATTATATTACCGTTTATTATATCACAATCCGAATATTTTATCAATAAGCAAAATCGCTTTGCCGAATATATGTACTGCCGCGCGGCTATAATGTTAGTGCGCTCTATTTCAGAGGACGTCTCATATTTACATATTACAACAATACAGGAGTGGTGACGATGATACCGTCGCGCGGACTTAAAATATACATTATTTTTATCCTGCTGTTCGCACTTACGGCGGTGCGGCTGTTTTATATTTCGGACGGTATAATTTATTCGGACGTTATTGCGGCGGCGGCTTCGCAGGGGACGGCAGATGTCGAAATAGCCTCGCGCCGCGCCTTCATTTTCGACCGATACGGCGAACCTCTCGCCGGAGTGCCGGACGGCTATGTCACCGCCGTCAACTGCACCGAAATACCGTCCGGCGAGGTGAAGCGCGTCTGCCTGCTGCTCTCCCGCGCATCGTCCGATTCACTGGGCGAAGCGGATATCGCGGACAAAATATCCGACGGCAAAATGTTTACCCTGCGCACATCCGAATGCTTTTCAAACGACTGGGCGCTGTCATTTCAGATCTATCGCCGCTCGTCTGGTATAGCACCGCACATCGTCGGCTATGTTAATGGCGACGGCTGGGGCGTGAGCGGCGTCGAACGGGCGTACAATGAGCTTTTATCGTCCGACGGCGGCAGTGTGCGCCTGTCGTACAGCGTCGGCGGCACAGGACGTCTGCTCGGCGGGCTTCCCGTGGTCGTGAACGATATCAACTACACCGCTGGCGGCGGCGTGACGCTCACACTCGACGCCCGTCTGCAAAAAGCTGCTGCTGAGCTTGGCATCGAGCGCGGAGCGGTGATCTGCGCAGACGCCGGAAACGGAGAGCTTCTCTGCTGCGCCAGCTTTCCCCAGTTCGAAACCGGACGCGTCGGAGATTATCTCAGCTCTGACAAGGGCGAGCTTATAAACCGCGCGGCGACGGCATTCACTCCCGGATCGGTTTTCAAGCTGATAACCGCCGCCGCCGCGCTTGAATTTGATTCCACCCTGCGCGATTTTACCTGCGAATGCGACGGCAGCCGCTGCTACGGCGCAATCGCACACGGCAAGGTCGATATGCGGGGTGCGCTCGCGCAGTCGTGCAATCAATATTTCTCGGAGCTTTGCGAGCGTATCGGAGCGCAGCGAGTTTCGGCTATGGCAGAAACTCTCGGCATCGGTAAACGAATGAGCGTTTCGCTCGTCGATTTCGGACAGGGTAAGATCGATTCCTCTGTCGCCTCGAACTTTGCAATTGGTCAGGGCGGAACGCTGCTCACGCCCGCCGAGCTTACGCGCGCCGTATGCGCGATGGTAAACGGCGGCGTGCTGCCGCAGCTTTCGCTCATGCTCGATCCCTCGCTCGATGCAGGCGGCGAAACCGTAATATCCTCTCATACGGCGTATGAGCTGCGTTCGATGATGCGTTCGGTCGTCGACGAGGGGATAGGAAGCGCGGCGCGCGGCGACATACCGACGCTGTACACCATCGGAGGAAAAACCGCGTCGGCGCAGAGCGGACAGTTTGAGAACGGCGAGGAGCTTATACATTCGTGGTTCACCGGCTATGTTTCGCGCGGAGGACGCGATATCGTCATAACGGTGCTTGCCGAGGGCGGAGTCGGCGCTGCGGCACATTTTGCGAATATGGCAAAAGCCTGCATAAAAAGCGGATATTTCGGCGTCGAAGTATCCGGAGAAACCGTCGCCGAGGATACTGCCAAATTTTCCGGCGGCGGCATGAATACCGCGGTTGGGACTGTAAAATGATGAATATGATGAATTTCCGGCGTTTCTACACCGCAGCATTGTGCATTATCTCGGCTATTGTATCGTCGTCGCTTCTCGCCGCGTGCGATAAAGCGCCGCAGGCGTCGTGCGGTGACATAATGCTGCTTATCGGCGACGCGGTGGCTGTCGACGCGGGCGCTGTCGTCACCGATTATGACGCGGAGGGCGAATCGCTTGTCTATAAAACGTTCGGCGATACGCTCGACCTGTCGGCGCTCGTCGGTTATGCTCTGCGCGTTCCATATCGCGCCGCCGGACGCGGTGAGATAGGAATATTCCGCGTCGCGGACGATCGTGATGTCCGCGAGGTGCTTATTGCGGTGCGGGAACATATAAAAACGCTTGAAAACAAAGAAAACGCGCCCGAGCTTTTCACACTCGGACGCTGGATCTGCTATGCGTCGACCGCCGACAACGCCGCCGTCGGCGAAATATTCTTAGGGATTGTTCGTAAAATCACCGCAACCGATTAAATTGTATAAAAGTATATTGTAAATTTATGTCACACCGAAAAATCCGAAACAAAAACTCGAATATATGGTTTTTATTTCGTGATTTTTCATTTTACGAACAAGACATAGAATACGCGCGCGGAGAGATAAATATTTTGAAACTGTTTAAATGGGACTGAACTCCTCACTCATCAAAAAAACATTTGTTCGTGCTGAAGAAAAAATAAAAAATCGCCCGACGTTTCCCCCTCGCCGGGCAACCCCATCCCATATAATGATTGGAAATTTGCACCACATTATGTAAAGTATATATGTTTGCGATGTATAAAGTATAGCATAATCGGTCACATATGTCAATGTTGATTGTGCAGAAAGGCAAAGTGTTTTATTGTGCAAATTAAACATATGTTTCTGTTCTGCTGTATTGCTGTAATACAACGTCGCGCGTTCACAAAAGGGACATTGGCGGGAAACACTCCGTTTACAGAGATTAATGGAAGCGCTGCGTCTTTTTCATAAAACAAAAAGCGCGGGTACGAAATGTATCCGCGCTTTACGACAGCTTCCAAGGTGTGCTTCAGCTGTTTTTAACAGGTATTGAAATGCTGTTCTGATCGATCTCGTCGGCGGTTTCGATATTCGCTTCCGCGTCGGATTTGTAGTAGACCTCGCTTATATAGCTTGCCTTATAATTGTTCAAATAGCCATAGCGGTCAAACAGCTCGTCGGTAATATCGTGATCGTAAACGTTTAGGTAGCCGTTTATGATATCAAGCGCGCTGTAACGGTAAATGACCTCGTACCACGCACCGCTCGATGAATTGTACGCGCCCTCGCCGGGCAGAGTTATCATTGTGATATCCGAAAGGCTGACGCCGAGCGCCGATTTCGCGAAGTAGCCGCAGTCGGCGGCGGATATCGAGGTTTTCAGGCAGGCTAAAATATTCGAAACCACCGCCGGCACTTTGTCGACGGTCAGTCGGCTTTTAATGGTGTCGAGGAACGCTGTGACGAATATCTTCTGCGCCTCGATGCGCCCCTTATCCGCCGTCGAATAGCCCGAGCGGAAGCGGACGAACTGCTCCGCCTGCGCTCCGGTCAGTGTCTGTTCACCCGCCTTGAGATGAATATACAGGTTCTGATCCGGGTCCTCGTAATCCATATCCTGCGGCACGTCGATATCGACTCCGCCGATCGCGTCGACGATAGCGCGGAAGCCGGAAAGATCCATCTGCGCCCAGTAATCGATCTTGACCGCGAAGCCGACCTCGATAAGATCGCAGAGATTTTCCATGCTCTGATTAATGCGTTCGTCCTCGCTCTGACATTCGCCGTAAAGCCGATTGTATTCGCCGGTGTAGAAGGAATTGAGCTTGTTGAAGTTGCGGCCGACGTTTATATAGGTGTCGCGCGGTATGCTCATGACGGCGATCGAGCCGTCGTTTATATCGTAGGATATGAGCATGATAACGTCGGTGTGATTGCCGCCCTCGGCGTCCAGTCCGACGACAAGGAAGTTATACACGCCCTCGCGCCTGACATAGGAAACGCCCTCGAACGGCGTTCCGGAATCGTTTATGACCGGAGCGTCGGATTTTTCGGCGTCGGCGTTCTGCGCGGCGTTGCGAACATCGTCCTCCGCTCCGTTCTGCGGGGTGACGCCCTGCGGCGCCGCGTCGAACGGCATAGTCGCGTCAAGTGAGGGCTTATAGGCGAGAAAATACGCCGCTATTATCACGGCGACGGTGAAAAACAGCAGTAAGACAATGCCGGCGGCATAACGTTTTTTGGGAACTTTGACAGGCTTATTGTTCATTATTTTTACATTACTTCCGTAATTTGCATGGCAGCGGAGCGCGCTGCGCCGACGTCCGGGGGAGCGGGCGTTCCGTCCTGCTTATATTTTTTGCGGAGGATATACAGCAGACCGCCGGATATCCTCGCAGACAGCTTTCGCAATGATTATTTATCGGGATTTATATGCGGCAGATACGCTACGAAATAATTTATTCCGCTCCAGAGTGTCATAACGGTCATCGCGGCGATGAGGATATAGGAAACGACGCCGCAGGGCTTTCCGGTTATGACCGGCTCGAGCAGCACCGTCAGTATGCAGGCTATCTGCGTGACTGTTTTGATCTTACCGAGCCAGTTTGCCGCGATAACGATCTTCTCTCCGCTCGAAACGATCAGCCGCAGCGAGGTGACGGCAAGCTCGCGCAGCATTATGATGAACGCCGCCCACACAAACACGGTGACAAAGGTGTCGTCCGCGCGGTTATGGACGATTATAGCGAGCAGAGCGCCGAAAACCATCAGCTTATCGGCGAGCGGATCGAGAAATTTTCCGAAATCGGTGATGAGGTTGTATTTGCGCGCGATATTGCCGTCAAGAAAATCGGTGAACGCCGTCAGCGCGAAAAGCGCCGCCGCGACGATGCGCGATACATTCTCTCCGAATATCGGGAATATGAGAAACACCATGAACAGCGGTATCATTATGACACGAAGAACGGTGAGCTTATTCGGCAGATTGAGTTTCATTATAATGACCATTCCTTCCCGCCGCGGCCGCGGCTGAGCAGCGAATCCGGCTCGCCGGAATTGAGTCCGCGGCAGCAGCCGCGGCACATTATTTTTAGTTCCGAAGCAAATGCCGCCGGATTTCCCGCCTGTGACGTCAAGACTGTGAAACGACTTCGCCAACGAGGTCGTAATCGAGGGTTTCGGTGATCTTCACCTTTACAAACTGTCCTTCGGCTATCTTATGACCGGAGGTGAAGTAGATCTTGCCGTCTATCTCGGGAGCGTCGGCGTAGCTTCGTCCGAAATACGCCTCAGACACGGCGTCGAAGCCCTCGCAGATGACGTCGAATTCGCTTCCGACCTTCTTTTCGTTTTCCTCGGAAACTATCTCGAGCTGTATGGACATGATCTTATCCATTCTGTCCTGCTTGGTCTGCTCGTCGAGCTGATCATCAAAATCGGCGGCGGGAGTTCCCTCCTCGCGCGAATAGGTGAACGCGCCGAAACGGTCGAAGCGGGATTCGCGGATATATTCGCAAAGTTCTCCGAAATCCTCCTCACTCTCACCCGGGAAGCCGACGATAGCCGTCGTGCGTATAATAATGCCGGGTATCGATTCGCGCAGCTTCGCGACGGCTTCGCGGACAGCCACGCTTCCGCCGTGACGGTTCATGCGGCGCAGTACGTTTTCGGAAATATGCTGTATCGGCAGATCGATGTATTTGACCACGCGTGGATTATCGCGTATTTCGGCGATAAGCTCGCCGGTGATTTTATCGGGGTAGCAGTAGAGCAGACGTATCCACGGTATATTCGTAGCGGCGCATATTTCGCGGATGAGCGCCGGAAGCTCGTATTTTCCGCTGAGATCAAAACCCCAGCGGCTGGTATCCTGCGCGACGAGCACAAGCTCGCGGACGCCGAGCTTCTCGAGCTGCTTCGCTTCGTCGACGATATCCTCGGGCAGGCGCGAACGGTATTTGCCGCGGATATTTGGTATCGCACAGTAGGTGCAGCGGTTGTCGCAGCCTTCGGCGATCTTGAGATACGCCGTATACTCCGGCGTCGTGACGATTCGCTCGCCGCCCAGCGGACAGGTGTCCTTATCCTTGAACGACTGATAATTCTCGCCGTTTTCGACGGCTTTGACAGCGTCGACGATATCATGCACACTGCCGACTCCGAGCAGAGCGTCGACCTCCGGCATTTCGGACATGACCTCTGAGCGGTAGCGCTCGGCAAGGCAGCCGGTGACGACAATTCCCTTGAGCTTGCCGTTGGTTTTGAGCCACGCGACGTCAAGGATATTGTCGATGGATTCCTGCTTTGCGCTTTCGATAAAGGCGCAGGTGTTGACGATAATGATATCGGCGTCGATATCCTCGCCGGTGATCTCGTAGCCGGCCTCCATGAGGTCGTGGAGCATTACTTCGGTATCGAGCTGATTTTTGGGGCATCCGAGCGATACGAAGCCGATTTTTGTTTTTTCTTTCATTAAGTATATCTCCGTGACGTTGTTTTTATTAGTAAAAACGGCGATGCGTCACTGGAAAAATGACACTTTTGCCGTACATAAAATCATTATACCATAAACGCGCCGCTTTTTTATTAATTAAGTTTTAATTTATCTGCGGTTATTATTAAAATCTGTATTGTTTTTGATGTTTTCATCACATCAGCACTATACATTGATACTATTGTTATAATTATCACTTTTTCGCCGAATATGTATGAATATAATCGTGCGGCGCGACTGATATAATATAAAATTTATAAAATCTTCATTGACATGGGTATAACGAATATTGTATAATAACGTCGATACAGCATATTAACAAACAAGACCTAACCAACGTTATATAACATATATGGAGGAAATTATAATGCTTGAAGCAGGAATCAAAGGCTCTCAGAGCGTCACGGTGACGCTTGAAAACAGCGCGAAAGCGGTCGGAAGCGGTATGCTCGAGGTGTTCGCTACGCCGTCGATGATAGCGCTCATGGAAAAAACCGCGTCCGAGAGCGTCGCGCCCATGCTCGATGCGGGCTGCGGCACAGTCGGCACAAAGCTCGACGTAGCGCACGTTTCGGCGACGCCCGTCGGCATGACGGTTCGCTGCGACAGCACCCTTACGGCGGTCGACGGCCGCAAACTGGTTTTCAGCGTCGCCGCCTACGACATATCGAAAAACGGCACGGAAACGCTCATCGGCGAGGGTACGCACGAACGTTTTATTATACAAAACGAAAAATTCATGGCGAAAACCATGTCTAAGCTTGATAAATAATGCAATTTAAGCGGGACTTTATCAAAGCATAACGGAAGAAAACAGCCTGCGCCGTTTTCTTCCGTTTTTCGTTTTCAGCTTGTTAATAAATTACCCAAATAAATTGCTTGATTATTCCGTCAAAATGTGATAGAATAATTTAAATTTATTACATTTCGGAGTAAATCCGAATTTTACGGAGGATTTTCAATGTCAACTGTTTCCGAAAATATCGATTTTCTCTCCTCGTTCGACAGCGAGGTAGGAGAGGCCGTCCGCGCCGAATATAAGCGTCAGAAGCGCGGCATCGAGCTTATCGCTTCAGAAAACTTCGTTTCTCCCGCCGTCATGGCAGCCGCCGCAACCGTCCTTACCAACAAATACGCCGAGGGTTACCCCGGAAAGCGTTATTACGGCGGCTGCGAATGCGTCGACGTCGTGGAAAACATCGCTATCGAGCGCGCGAAAAAGCTGTTCGGCGCAGAGCACGCCAACGTTCAGCCGCACAGCGGCGCACAGGCGAACACCGCCGTCTATGTCGCGCTCATAAAGCCCGGCGACACCGTCCTCGGCATGAGCCTTGACAACGGCGGGCATCTGACTCACGGCTCGCCGGTCAATATCAGCGGTATGTTCTACAACTTCATACCCTACGGCGTCGACCCCACCACACATCGTATCGATTACGACAAAGTGGAGGAGCTTGCCGAGAAGCATCACCCCAAGCTGATCGTCGCCGGCGCGAGCGCATATCCGAGAATCATCGATTTCGAGCGCTTCTCGCAGATCGCGAAGAAGGTCGGCGCTTATCTGATGGTCGATATGGCTCACATCGCCGGACTTGTCGCCGCCGGACTTCATCCGAACCCGGTACAGTATGCCGACGTCGTCACCACCACCACGCATAAGACGCTGCGCGGCCCGCGCGGCGGTATGATCCTCTGCCGCGAGGAGCTTGCAAAGCAGATAAACAAGGCGGTGTTCCCCGGAACGCAGGGCGGCCCGCTCATGCACATCATCACCGCAAAGGCTGTATGCTTCGGCGAAGCGCTCAAGCCGGAATTCAAGACCTATCAGCAGCAGATCGTCAAGAACGCCGCCGTACTCGCGGATTCGCTTATGGCGGAGGGCTTCGACCTCGTATCGGGCGGCACGGACAACCATCTCATGCTTGTCGACCTGCGCAGCGCCGGCGTCACCGGCAAGGAGCTGGAGCATCGTCTCGACGAGGTTCATATCACTGTCAATAAAAACACCATTCCCAACGAGCCTCTCTCGCCGTTTATCACAAGCGGCATACGCATCGGCACTCCGGCAGCTACCACAAGGGGACTGCGCGAGGACGATATGAAGATTCTTGCGCACCTTA